>NZ_DASRXP010000671.1:0-22828 GCF_035687465.1 Kribbella sp. | reverse complement strand
CGCTTCGCGGCCCTTCGGGCTCGAACAAGTTCGACCCTTGACACCCACCACGTCGACCAGGGAAGGACGCAGCTACGCGGATCCGCGCTGACGTGTGAGCCGTATCCAGGGGATTCCGTTCGCCCGGGTGGTTCGTGTGGGATGTTCGGCCCTTCCGCTGATTCCGTCGGCCCGGGTGGTGCCGGTTCCCGAGGTGGCCCCATCCGGACCTACAGAAGTCGCGGAACCCTGTCCGGGAACCGGTTTCCCGGGTGGTTTCGGTGGGTTCTGTAGGTCTGGGTGGTGGGCCGTGCTGCAGATCGTGGCGTGGGTCGGCTGCCGGTTTGTGGGACCGATACCGGTCTACTGGGCGCTATCGGTCGAACAACCCGCTATCGGCGGTAGGCGGGTCCGGGTGGATGCCGGGTCGTTGGGCCGATGCCGGTCTGTCGGGCGGTATCGGTCGAGCAGGCGGGCATCGGCCGGCGCGGTTTACCGGGCGGCTCTCCGGGTGATCCGCCTGGTGGTGTGCGGGTTCCGTCAGGTGGTGTGCGAGGTCTTGGCGGCCGGGAAGGGCCGGTGACCGGGCCGTGTTTGGGGGGGTGACCACTGAGATTGTGGGTTGCCCCTCGAGATTCTCAGGTGACAACCCACAATCTCAGTGGTCAACCCCGTCCAGATCCGGCGCAAGCGCGACGGCCGGCGCCGGTGTGGGGTGCGCCAGTCGCCAGGGCCAGGGAATCCTCAGCCCCCCACTCCCGGCGAACCGCCCGCGCGGCCGACCGGCGAACCACCCCGCGGCGGACCCGACGAATCACCCGGGCGGCATCTCCTCGACGGAATCCCTGAACCTGTGGCCGTACTTGTCAGCGGCTCCGGGCGTAGCTGCGTCCTTCCCTGGTCGTGGTGAGGTGTGTCAAGGGTCGAACTTGTTCGATCGCCGAAGGCGACGCCAAAGGCGCCCTTGATACAGCTCGCCGCGACCAGGGAAGGACGCAGCCCGGCGACGCGAACCACCCACACCTACGCACCCGAGAACCACACGCACCTACCGGCCGACGAACCACCAGCACGCGGCGGACCGGCGTACCTGCTGCACGATCGAACGCCTCCAACCGTTGACGGTGGGGAGTCGGCAGTGACCTGAACGCGACCTTTGAGGTCTTCCCCCGGCGGGAGTCGCGGGTTAGCGTCCGGGCAGATTGTCCTGGCTTGGGAGGGGTCCTGTGATGCTGAGGTCTGCGATGCGCCATGCCCGTGTTCGTCGGTTGACGGCGGGGGTGACTGCGGTTGCGGTTGTCGTGCTTGGGCTCGGTACTGCGACGCCGGCGCCTGCGGGGGTCGCCGCGGACCGCGTGATCACCGTGGCGGGGTCGCTGCAGACCGAGTTGGGGTGTCCGGCTGACTGGGCGGCCGCCTGCTCGGCGAGCGAGCTCGCGAAGGGGACCACAGGCACGCAGTACGGCAGAGTCTTTGACGTGCCGGCGGGCGCCTACGAGTTCAAGGTCACGGTCAACGGGAGCTGGGACGAGAGCTACGGGGTCGGTGGGGCGCTCGGCGGGGCGAATATCCCGCTGCGGATCGAGGGGCCGGCCAAGCTGCGGTTCGACTACGACGACACGACCCATCTCGTCACGGTGAAGCCGGTGGACCTGGCCGGTACCGGCGTGACATCTGCCGACAAGCAGCTGGCGAGCCCGAGTCTGCGCGAGGACCTCACCAAGGAGCGGTTCTACTTCCTGATGGCGGACCGGTTCGCCAACGGTGACAAGTCGAACGACGCCGGCGGCCTCACCGGCGACCGGCTGGGCACCGGGCTCGACCCGACGGACAAGGGGTTCTACCACGGTGGCGACCTGGCCGGGGTGATGCAGAAGCTCGACTACATCAAGTCACTCGGTACTACGTCCATCTGGCTGACGCCGTCTTTCAAGAACCGGCCGGTGCAGGGCGCGGGCGCTGACGTGAGCGCCGGGTACCACGGGTACTGGATCACCGACTTCACCCAGATCGACCCGCATCTGGGCACCAATGCCGACATGCAGAAGCTGATCCAGCTGGCGCACGGCAAGGGGATGAAGGTCTTCTTCGACATCATCACCAACCACACCGCGGACGTGATCGCGTACCAGTCCGGCCAGTACGGTTACATCCCCAAGTCGACGAGCCCGTACAAGGATGCCAACGGCAACGTCTTCGACGACAAGCTCTACGCGGGCGGCGACACCTTCCCGCCGCTGGACGCGAGCACGTCGTTCCCGAACGTCCCGGTGTTCAAGACTCCGGCAGACGAGACGGTCAAGCAGCCGGCCTGGCTCAACGACCCGACGCTCTACCACAACCGCGGCGACTCGACCTTCGCCGGCGAATCAGCGGAGTACGGCGACTTCGTCGGGCTGGACGACCTCTTCACCGAGCAGCCGAAGGTCCGCGACGGGATGATCGACGTCTACAAGACCTGGGCCGAGCTCGGCATCGACGGCTTCCGGATCGACACCGTGAAGCACGTCAATATGGAGTTCTGGCAGAAGTTCTCGCCCGAGATCCTCAAGGCCGCCAAGGCGAAGGGGACGAAGGACTTCTTCATGTTCGGCGAGGTGTTCGACGCCGATCCGAAGTTCATGTCGACCTACACCACCAAGGGCGCGCTGCAGGCGACCCTCGACTTCGGGTTCCAGCAGAACGCGCTCGCCTTCGCGCAGGGCAAACCCAGCTCGCAACTCCGCGACTTTTACGCCAACGACGACTACTACACCGACGCGGACTCGAACGCGTACCAACTGCCCACCTTCCTCGGCAACCACGACATGGGCCGCGTCGGCACGTTCCTCAGACAAGCGGGCGCGACTGGTCAGGAACTGCTTGCCCGGGACAAGCTCGCGCATTCGCTGATGTTCCTCACCCGCGGTCAACCGGTGATCTACTACGGCGACGAGCAGGGCTTCACCGGTCCCGGCGGTGACAAGGACGCGCGACAGGACATGTTCGCGACCAAGACCACCGAGTACACCGACGACGAGGTGGTCGACGGCACCGGCACGACCACAATCGGCAGCAAGGACAGGTTCGATGTCACCGCGCCGATGTACAAGCACATCGCGGAACTGCAGAAGCTGCGCTCGAAGTACCCGGCATTGGCCGACGGGACGCAGGTGCACCGCTACTCGTCGAACGCGGGCGGGCTGTACGCGTTCAGCCGGTACGGCGCCGACCGGACCGAGTACCTGGTGGTGTCCAACAACGCGACGACCGCGAAGACGGCCACCGTGCCGACGTACGTCAAGAACGGCTCGTTCAAGCCTGTCTACGGCGGCTCGAAGTCGATCAAGACCGACCGTGAGGGCCGCGTCCAGCTCACACAGGCGCCGCTGTCCGTGACGGTCTACCAGGCGACGTCGAAGCTGCCGCATCGCAGCAAGGCGCCCGCGGTCTACATGAGCTCGCCCGAGCTGGGCGCCACGGTCGGCGGCCGCGCGGAGATCGCCGCTGCCGTGCCGGAGAACGCTCCGGTGACCGTCACCTTCGGCTACCGCCCAGTCGGTACTACGGCGTGGCAGCGACTGGGGTCCGACGACAATGCGCCGTACCGGGTGTTCCAGGACGTCAGCGGTCTACCCAAGGGCACGCTGCTCGAGTACCGGGCCGTGCTGAAGGATGCGTCCGGCAACTACTCCGTCTCCGGCTCGTACGGCGTGGTCGGCGACCCGCCGCCTCCCGGTGGCGGGGGTGGTACCGGCCCGGTGACCCAGCCGGCCAACGTGAGCGTGCCGGGTGCCCACAACAACGAGATGGGCTGTGGCGACGACTGGATGCCCAACTGCGACCAAGCCCAGCTGACGCTTGACCCCAAGGACAAGGTCTGGAAGGGCACCTACACGCTCCCCGCGGGTGAGTACGCCTACAAGGCAGCGATCAACAAGACGTGGGACGAGAACTACGGCGCCGGCGGTGCTCTGAACGGCGCCAACATCTCCTACACAGCGCCCGCGACACCAGTGACCTTCTACTACGAGCACGGTAGGCATGTGGTCACGTCGAACGCCGAGGGGCCGATCGTCACGGTGCCGGGCTCGTTCCAGTCCGAGCTAGGTTGTCCGGGCGACTGGGCGCCCGACTGCATGCGACCCTGGTTGACCGATGCGGACGGGGACGGCACCTACACCTGGTCGACGAGCGAGATCGGAGCAGGCAGCTATGAGGCGAAGGTCGCACACGGTCTGTCCTGGACCGAGAGCTACGGTGCCGGCGGCAGCCCGACCGGCGGGAACATCCCCATCGTCGTGCCTGGTGACGGACTCGTCGTCACCTTCTCGTACATCCTGTCGACGCACGTGCTCACCGTGACCACCTCCAAGCCGGGAGCCCAGCCAGACCTCAAGCAGGCCAAGGCGTACTGGCTCGGCCGCGACCTGCTCGCAGTACCGGCCGTTGCTCATCCCGAGCGCTCCCGGTGGCGGCTGCACTGGTCCCCCACCGGCACACTCGCTGTGGACTCGGACGACATCGGCGGATCGTCGTCCGGGCTGCGCTACGACCCGGCCGGGATCCCAGCCGCCGTGCTGGCCAAGTTCCCTGCGCTGAAGGGATATACCGCTCTCCGGCTCGATCACGCTGACGCCCGCAAGATCCTCACCGGACAACTAGGCCTCGCCCAGTACGACGACGCCGGGCGCCTGCTCGACGCCACCGGAGTGCAGATCCCCGGCGTCCTGGATGACCTGTACGGCGGATCCGCAGCAGGTCGCTCGTACGGCGTGACGTGGCGCGGTGGAGTCCCGCAGTTCACCCTCTGGGCGCCCACCGCGCAAAACGTCACGCTGCTCGTCGGGTCCCAGCGGGTACCGATGCAGCGGAGCACGGACGGATCCTGGTCCGTGAACGGCAAGAGATCATGGGAGAGCGCTCTCTACCGCTACGAGGTGACGGTCTACGCGCCGAGCACCGGCAAGGTGGAGACCAACGTCGTCACCGATCCGTACTCGCTCGCGCTCACCACGGACTCGAAGTACTCGGTCGCGGTGGACCTCGACGATCAGGCCGGCAAGCCCGCTCTCTGGGCCAAGACCCCTGCCCCGAAGCTGGAGAGGGCGGTGGACTCGACGATCTACGAGTTGCACGTCCGGGACTTCTCGATCAACGACACCACGGTGCCGGCTGCTCATCGCGGCACGTATCTCGCATTCGCGGACGAGGGCAACGGCACGAAGCACCTGCGGCAACTGGCTCAAGCCGGACTGAACACGGTCCACCTGCTGCCGACCTTCGACATCGCCTCCATCCCAGAGAGCGCTCACCAGGATCCCGCGTGTGATCTCAAGTCGTTCGCGCCGGACTCCGAGCAGCAGCAGGCCTGTGTCAGTGCGGTCGCCGCGAACGACGGCTTCAACTGGGGCTACGACCCGTACCACTGGCTCGCTCCAGAAGGGTCGTACGCGACAGCCAAGGATGGGCTGGCCCGCGTAGCCGAGTTCCGCACGATGGTCGGCGGGCTGCACAAGTCCGGGCTCCGCGTGGTGCTCGACCAGGTCTACAACCACACTCCGGCGGCCGGCCAAGCACCGACTTCGGTACTCGACAAGGTCGTGCCCGGCTACTACCAGCGGCTGAACGCGACCGGCGGTGTGGAGACTTCGACCTGCTGCAGCAACATCGCCACCGAGCACGCGATGGCCGAGAAGATCATGGTCGACAGCACGGTCTCGTGGGCGAAGAACTATCGCGTCGACGGCTTCCGGTTCGACCTGATGGGCCATCACAGCAAGGCGAACATGCTCAAGGTCCGCGCCGCCCTCGACAAGCTCACGCTCGCGCGCGACGGCGTCGATGGCAAGAAGGTCTACCTGTACGGCGAAGGCTGGAACTTCGGCGAGGTCGCGAACAACGCGTTGTTCGTCCAGGCCACCCAGGGCAACCTCGGCGGCACCGAGATCGGCACGTTCTCGGACCGGATGCGTGATGCCGTTCGCGGCGGCGGCCCGTTCGACACGGATCCGCGGGTCCAGGGCTTCGGCTCGGGCGCCGCGAGTGACCCGAACGGTGCCCCGGTCAACGGAACCCCCGCCGACCAGGTGAAACGGCTCGCCCACGACACCGATCTCGTCCAGCTCGGACTGGCGGGCAACCTCCGTGCGTTCTCCTTCCGATCCGCCGACACCGGCAACGTCGTACGGGGCGATGGGGTGGACTACAACGGAGCGCCGGCCGGGTACGCCGATCAGCCGGTCGAGGTGATCAGCTATGTCGATGCCCACGACAACGAAACGTTGTGGGACTCGCTCACCTACAAGCTGCCCGCGTCGCTGCCGATGGCGGACCGGGTCCGGATGAACACGTTGTCCTTGGCAACCACCGCGCTGGCGCAGACGCCGTCGTTCTGGCACGCCGGTTCGGACCTGCTGCGGAGCAAGTCCCTCGACCGAAACTCCTACGACTCGGGCGACTGGTTCAACACACTCGACTGGACCGGCGCCGACAACGGCTTCGGCCACGGTCTGCCACCCAAGACGGACAACGAGGCCAAGTGGTCCTTCATGAAGCCGCTGCTCGCCAACCCGGCCCTCAAACCGAGCGCGGCTGACGTCGCGACTGCCTCAACCGCGGCCGACGACCTGCTGAAACTCCGTTTCTCGACGCCGCTGTTCCGTCTGGGGACCGCCGACCTCATCAACCAGAAGGTCTCGTTCCCCCTCAGCGGCACGCCCGCGGCCAAGCCGGGCGTCATCACGATGCGGATCGACGACACAGTCGGCCCGAACACCGACCCGAAGCTCAAGGGCCTGCTCGTCGTCCTCAACTCCACCGGCGCCACCGTGACCCAACAACTCCCGGCCCTGACCGGCGCGACCCTCGCCCTCTCCCCCATCCAGTCCGCCGGCTCCGACCCCATCGTCAAACAAACCACCTGGACCGCGGCCACCGGAACAGTCTCAGTCCCGCCCCGCACAGTCGCAGTACTGGTCCAGCCCTAGGCCACTAGTCCAACCCCGCCGCGAAGACGGCGGCCACCAGCGCGTCCTCCTCGGGCGGCGGAGCATCCGTCCCGGTGTAGGACAACGAGAACTGGCGGCCGCCGTCACCCGTGTGGAAGCTACAGGTGAGGTATCCGTAGATCCCGCCGAAATGCCCCCACACTTCCTCACCGTCGGCCAGCACCCGCCGCATGATCCCCAGCCCATATCCATGGTTGGCCCCACTGTTATCGACAGTCGCCAACATGGCCTCGAGCTCCCCCAGCCCCGCCACCTCACCGGACAGCAGCCCCGCGTAGAACGTGTTGAGATCCGCCGCCGTCGACACGATCTCACCGGCGGCCCAGGCCTGCGACACGTTGAACTCAGCCGTGTCCACCAACTCACCATCCACCGGCATGTACCCCTGCGCATGGGGCTCCGGCAACCTGACCTCATCACCCGGTACGACGGTCCGCCGCATCCCCAGCGGGTCCAGAATCCGCCGCCGCACCTCAGCCCCGTACGACGCACTCGTCGCGACCTCGATCACCATTCCCAGCAGGATGTAGTTCGTATTGGAGTAGGCCCACATCGTGCCCGGCGCGAACACCGGATCACGGCTGACCGCCATCCCGACAGCACGCATCGGCTCCCACTGCACGAACCGGTCCCGCACGATCGCCGCCGGGTCGCCCAAATCGTCGGTGTAGTTGTGCAACCCACTCGTGTGATTGAGCAACTGCCGCACCGTGATCCCCTCCCCACCAGGCACCACCCCCGGCAACCAGCGCTCGACGCTGTCCCCCAAGGCCAGCACCCCTTCCCCGACAAGCTGCAGCACGACCGCCGTGGTGAAGGTCTTCGTCACACTCCCGATCCGAAACCACCCTTCCGGATCAACCGGCGCACCAGTAGCAAGATCGGTGACCCCACTGGAGCCGCGCCACTCCCGCTGTCCATCGCGATAGTGCAGCAGTACTCCGGCCGCACCCGTCCGCACCAGTCCGTCGAGAACCCGCTGCAGCTTCGGCATCCGCTCACCCTAGATCGCTCGTGGGACTAGCTGCGCTGACCCCTTCCGCAGGTGCGTTGTGGTTCCTATCGTCGAAAGTTGGACTGCACAGCGCGTCCGAGGGGGAATCATGCGCAAACGAGTTGCTTTGCTGTTGTCCGGAGTACTGGTCACGACGCTGAGTCTGGGGCTCGCCACCGGGACCGCACCGGCAAGCCACGCACCACCTTTCCCGCCGGGGGCGGTGGGCGCCGGGGATCCCTACTTCGTCACTGACGGGAACGGTGGGTACGACGTCAAGCACTACCTGCTGGACGTGAAGTACGCCCCGGCGACCGACCTGCTCACCGGTGTCGCCACGATCCGCGCCCGGACGACGCAGAACCTGTCCCGGTTCAATCTCGACCTGCGGGGACTGACCGTCCGCTCGATCACCGTCGACGGCCGGCCCGCCCAGTGGTCCCGCGCTGGTGACGAGCTCACAGTCACGCCGCGCTTCGGCCTGCGCAAGTCGAAGGACTTCACCACCGTCGTCCGCTACGACGGTGTACCGCAGGTCCTCAGCGACGGGAGCGGGTTCCTCCACACCGACGACGGGACGCTGGTGATCGGTGAGCCGCAGGTGGCCGATACATGGTTCCCGGTGAACGACCACCCGAGCGACAAGGCGGCGTACACGTTCCGCATCGCGGTCCCGGCAGGGCTCGAGGCGGTCGCGAACGGCGTACTGAAGGACAAGCGCACCAAGCACGGCTGGACCACGTGGACGTGGGACGCCAAAGAGCCGATGGCGTCCTACCTCGCCACCGCGACGATCGGCCAGTTCGACCTGCGCTCCTACCAGCACAACGGCGTCCGCTACTGGGACGCCTTCGATCCGGACCTGTTCGACGAAGCCGCACCGAGGACCGGTCAGCGCTACGCCATCTCCCAGCGGGTGGCAACCGACGACGCGTCGTACAAACGGCTGGCCAGGACGATCAGCGTGCCCGCCTCAGGTGCGAATCTGTCGTTCTGGGTCGCCTATAACACCGAGCCGAACTGGGACTACCTGTTCGTCGAGGCACACACCGTCGGCCAGGACAACTGGACCACCTTGCGGGACCTCAACGGCCACACCAGCCAGAGCACCGGCTTCGCCTGCCCGTTCTGGCTCGACCTGCATCCGTTCCTTAGGCACTACCAGACCGCTCAGCCGAACGACACCTGCAGGCCGACCGGGACCAGCGGCGCCTGGTGGGCGGCGACCGGTCGCAGCGAGGGGTACCAGCAGTGGAAGGTCGACCTGTCGGCGTACGCGAGCAAGAACGTCGAGGTGTCGATCACCTACGCCAGCGACGACCTCGCCCAGCTTCCCGGCGTGGTCGTGGACGACGTGGTCGTCTCCACCGGCGCCGGTACGACGTCCTTCGAGGCCGACGCCGATCCACTGGACGGCTGGACCGTCCTCGGTGCACCGGCCGGAAGCGCACCGAATCCGAACGACTGGATCACAGGCACCCTGGCGGACGCACCACCGAGCACCGGCGAGGTCGTCGAGGCCTCGTTCGCCCGGCAAGGTGAGATCGTCGACTTCCTCTCGGCCAATTTCGGGCGGTATCCGTTCTCGGCCGCGGGCGGCATCGTCGACGACCTCGCCGACGTCGGCTTCGCGCTGGAGAACCAGACCCGCCCGATCTACGCCCGGGAGTTCTTCACCGACGCGGTCTCCGGCCAGAACGTGATCGTGCACGAGTTGGCGCACCAGTGGTTCGGCGACAGTCTGGCCGTGGCCCGCTGGCAGCACATCTGGCTGAACGAGGGCTTCGCCACCTACGCCGAGTGGCTGTGGGACGAACACGAAGGCGTGCACACCGCCCAGGACACCTTCAACTTCTTCTATAACCAGTTCGCGGCGGACCACGAGTTCTGGACTCTGCCGATCGGCGATCCCGGACCGGACCACCTGTTCGACTTCCCGATCTATGCACGCGGCGCGATGACACTGCATCAGCTACGGCTGGCCGTGGGCGATACCGACTTCTTCACGATCCTCCGGACCTGGGCGAAGTCGAACCGCGACGGCAACGTGGCGACGCCGCAGTTCATCGCGTTGGCCGAGAAGATCTCGGGACAGCAACTCGACAGCCTGTTCCAGACCTGGCTCTTCTCCACCACCAAGCCCGTGGTCAGCAGCGCCGCGGTCACCAGGACCGCGACGAGCGCGCAACCACCCGCGGCGGCGCGCAACCTGATCGAGAGGCTGGGCCAGAAGTCGTTGCTCCGCTGAGGGCGAGGTCGACGACCCGGCGGGCCAGGAGCCTGGCCGGGTCGACGACCGGTAGGCCGACCGCGGCGCCGTCGAGCGCGAGCACTATTTCGGTGCAGGCAGCAACCACTCGCTGCGCCCCACAGGCGGCCAGTGCCTGGGCCACCTCGACGAGCGCCTGGGCCTGCGCCGGGCCGGACCGGCCGGCTTTGACCGCGACGATGGCATCCATCACCCGCTCCTGATCGACGGGCGATGGCTCGACGGTGGCGATACCGCGGCGGGCCAGCGCATCGGCGTACAGGCGTGAGTGGACTGTTCCCGTCGTGGCCAGCAGACCCGCTGCCCGTACGCCGGCCGCGGCGAGGTGGTCCGCGGCGACCTCCACGATGCTGACCAGTTGAAGGCCGGCCGAGCGCGCCAGCGGCGGGACGAACGCATGTGCCGTATTGCACGGCACAGCGAGAAGGTCGCAGCCGGCGTCGACGAGCGCGTCGATGCCGCGCTGCAGCCACGGGGTCGGATCCTCCCCCGTCCCGAGCAGGTTGTCGCTGCGGTCGGGTACGCCGGGATCCGCCCAGATGACCACCGGCAGGTGTTCCTGGTCCCGCCCGGCCGGGGTCTGCTCGACGAGCTTCGTGTAGAAGTCGATGGTTGCCGCAGGCCCCATTCCGCCCAGTACGCCGATCCGCCGGCTCACCTGGCCCGTGCCACGACGTCGATCTCCACGACAGCGCCGTACGGCAGGCCCGACACCTCGACCACGGTCCGGGCCGGCCGTGGCGCCGGCCAGACCGCGCAGAACTGCTCGTTCGCCTCGTCCCGCAAGGTGATGTCGGTCAGGTAGTACGTCGCCTTGACGACATCTTCCAGCCGGGCCCCGACTGTCGCCAGGCGACGGCGAGCGGTCTCCATCGCCTCCGCGAGTGCCTCAGCCCGACCGCCGACGACGACCCCGTCCGGCCGCAGCGGCAGCGAACCCGACACGAACACCAGGCCGCTCGCGACCACCGCGTCGCTGTACGGATGCGGCTCCGTGGTCGGCCGCTCGTCCACGCTCATGCCTCTCGCCCCGGAGCCAGGACGGTCGCCAGGAGGGCCGGGTCGACCGAGCCGCCGGAGACGACAGCCGCGGTACGGGCGCCGACCGGCACAACCTCGTGCATCCAGGCAGCGACCGCGACCGCACCGGCTGGTTCGACCACCAGCCGGCCCTCGATCGCCAGGTGACGCATCGCCGTGAGGATCTGCGCTTCGGTCACGGTGACGATCTCGTCGACATAACGACGGATGTGTTCCCACGGATGAACCCCGAGCGCCGTGGTCCGCAACCCGTCAGCCACGGTGCGGTAGGTGCGCTCCGGCTCCCAAGTGATCCGCCGCCCTTCCCGGAGGCTCTCGGCCGCGTCGGCCGCCAGCTCCGGCTCGATCCCGATCACCCGTATGTCGGGTCGCTGCAGCTTGATGGCGGTCGCCACGCCGGAGATGAGCCCACCACCGGAGACCGGGACGAGAACGACATCGACATCAGGCACCTGCTCGAGGAGTTCGAGCCCCACCGTGCCCTGGCCGGCGATGATGCGCGGGTCGTCGTACGGCGGCACGTGGACATACCCCTCGGCCGCCAGTTCGAGCGGCCGGATGTCCCGGCGCGCGGCGGGTACGAGTTCGACCTCGGCGCCGAGCGCGCGGACGGCCGCGACCTTGGTCGCCGGAGCCGCGTCCGGCATCACGATGACGGCGTGCAGACCGAGCCGGCGTGCGAGCCAGGCCACCGCCCGGGCGTGGTTGCCGGAGGACTGCGCCACGATCCCGTTGGCCCGTGCCTGGTCGAGGACCTGGGCGATCGTGTTGTACGCGCCCCGGAGCTTGAACGCACCCGTCGGTTGCAGCGATTCGGCCTTGCAGTGCAGCACCTTCCCCGGCCTCGTCGGGTGCGGCAGGGCGACCACCGGAGTACGCAGTACGACACCTGCGATCCGATCCGCGGCGGCGCGGATGTCGTCGAGCCCGACCAGCGGGACGGCGGTCGGCGGGGTGGTTTCGGTGCTCATCGGGCTCCCCTGATGACGGGACGGCCGGGCATCGCCGAGGCGACCACGGTGCCGTCGTTGACAATGAACTCACCGGCGACCAGGACGTGTTCGACACCGGTGGAGCTCGCCTGCGGTGCGTCGTACGTCGAGCGATCGGTCACCTGGGCGGCGTCGAACACGATCAGATCCGCGTCCGCCCCGGCCTGCACCCGGCCCTTGCGGGTCATCGCCGGGCTGGCCTTCTCGAGGAACTGGGCCGGCAGCAACGAGCAACGCCGAAGCGCGTCGCTCAGCGTCAGGGCACCGGTCTCGCGGACCATCGTGCGGAGGAACCGGGAGAACGTGCCGGTGGTCCGGGGATGCGAGACCGCGTCACCCGGCAGCGGCTGGTCGCCCTCGACCACGAGACCACCCGGGGTGGTGAACGGGATCGCGTCGGAGGCGACCGCGGTGTCCTCCAGCAGCAGCGCCCGGTGGATGACGGACAGGTCCGCCTCCAGGCTCTCGTCGAGATAGTGGATGATCACCAGCGCACCGGGCGTCTCGCGGCGGATCTGCAGCAGCCGCTCGGCGTCACGGGGACGTTCGCCGCTCGCCACGATGCTGAGGTTCGACGGCTGGATGCCCAGCCTGGTCAGGTTGTCCGGGT
This sequence comes from Kribbella sp., assembly GCF_035687465.1. NCBI lineage: Bacteria > Bacillati > Actinomycetota > Actinomycetes > Propionibacteriales > Kribbellaceae > Kribbella > Kribbella sp. The sequence continues at coordinate 9,954 of NZ_DASRXP010000671.1, read as the reverse complement.
GCAGGAACGGTACGCCGACCGCCGTCATCCCGGCGCCGTACGGATAGGCCTCGGTGGTGACGTCGAGACCACTGGCCCGGGCACCGTCGATCAGCCCGGCGACCTCGTCGATGGCGCGCAACGAGGTGGAGTTCACGTGGCACAGGTGCATGTGGGCACCACTGCCGGCCGCCGCGGCGACCACCTCGGCAACGCCTTCCAGGGCGGACCCCGGTTCTTGGGGATTCTTGAAGCGGGCGTGGGTGAAGGTGGGGACGTCGTACCGGGCGGCCGTGCCGGCGACCCGCAGGTACTCACCGCGGCCGGTCTGTGGCGCGTAGCCGACGAGGACCCCGATGCCGAGCGCCCCGGCGTCCAGCTGGTCCTCCAGCCGACCGAGGATCTTGGCCAGGTCGTCCGCGCCCGCGGGCTGCTGCCAGCCGGTGCCGGCGATGCCGTTGGTGAAGTCGAGGAACCCGCCCTGGGGGCTGGAGCCGTCCATCACATCCATCCGTGCCTGCGCCCAGGACGCGGAGTACCCGTAGTTGACCGGCCTGCCCTCGGCAGCCGCGCGCTCGAGCGACCCCGCTACGTCTCCCGCGCCGGACTCGAGCTCCAGGGCGGTGGTGACACCGTCGAGGGCCTGCAGCCGCAGGGACGGGATGGTCTGCGCGTGGCTGTGCAGATCGATGAAGCCGGCGGTCACCACCCGGCCTCGCACGTCGAGGGTCCTGGCCGCGCGCGGCGGCGGCCCACCCACGGCGACGATCGTGCCGCCGGTGATGGCGACGTCCAGGACGTCGTCCAGACCCGTCTCCGGATCGATCACTCTGCCACCGGTCAGCAGCAGGTCGCAGGCGGCGACCTGCCCGTCCACCGCTGCGGGTTGCGAAACCATGAACCGGTCCTCTCGTTGCTTGATTGGCGCCCAGCCAGTATCCGGAACTAGGCTCCTACGCATGGCCAGACGCCGTATCGGGACAGCCGGGGTGACTCGAACGCAGGATCCGGACGCAGCGGCGAGAACTCTGTTGTCCGAGGGCGACCTCGCCCTGATCGATGGCCTGCAGATCAACCCCCGGGCCGGCTGGGCCCAGCTCGGCGACGTCCTCGGCGTCGACCCCGTCACCGTCGCGCGCCGCTGGGAGCGGCTGAACAACGCCGGCGAGGCCTGGGCGACCGCCGCGCTCGGCCAGCGCCAACTTCACACCATGACGATGGCGTTCCTGGAGCTCGACTGTGAGGCGGGCGCGACGGTCGAGGTCGCGGACGCATTGGCGGAGGCAGGACATCTGATCACCGTCCAGCACGTGGCCGGCAGTTATGACCTGTGGGTGATCGCGGTCTCGGCATCGCTGCCTCCCCTGGCCGACCATCTGCTCACCGGGTTGCCACGACTGCCGGGCGTCCGGAAGATCCGTACCCACATGGCCACCCGCGTGTTCGACGCCTCACGCCGCTGGCGACTGCGCGTGCTGTCGCGGGCGGCGGTGGCGGCCCTGACGCCGGAACAAGGACCGATCGAGTCGACCAGACCGATGGACGACATCGACCGAAGCCTGTTCTCCGCCCTCTCGGTCGACGGCCGCGCGACCTATCCCGAACTGGGCGACCTGGTCGGGGTGTCGGCACGGACGGTCCAGCGAAGGCTCGCGCGGCTGGTCGCCATCGGGGACGTCGACTTCCGTTGCGATCTCGCCCGGCCCTTGGCGGGGTGGCATGCTGCTGCCGTGCTCTGGCTCGAGATGCCCGACCACCTGCTGGAGCAGACCGGCCGGGCCCTGGTCGAGTGGCCCGAGACCCGCACCTGTGCTGCGGTCGCGGGCCCGGCCAACATGATGCTCACCGTCGGCCTGCACTCGGTGTCCGACCTGCATCCCCTGGTCACCCGGCTGACCGGCGACTTCCCCCATCTCCGGGTCGTCGATCGGCAAATGGTGCTGCGGCAGTCGAAGCTGTACGGGCGGGTGCTGGACGCGTCCGGCCGTTGGGTGCGAGCCACCCCGGTCGACCCGTGGGCCTTGGAACGACGGCCCTAGGGCAGGAAGACGGACTGGCCCGGTCCTGGCGGCAGGTCGAGGAAGAAGAACAGGGCGAGGATGCCGACCCAGACGAGGGCGAAGGCCGGTACGAACGGGAGCAGCCGCGCCACCAGAGTGCCGAGCTTCAGGTTCGGCTCGTACTTCCGAGCCATCGTCAGCACCAGGTACAGGAAGATGTGCATCGGCGAGACGGCCTGGGTGACCGAGTCCCCGATCCGGTGGGCCGCCTGGATCATGGCCGGCGAGATGTCGAGCAGCATCAGCGCGGGAACCATCACCGTCGACTCCAGCGACCACAGGCCGCTGCCCGAGGTGATCACCAGGTTCAGCAGTGACGACAGCACCACCAGGAACACCAGCACCCCGAACCCCTGCAGCCCGATGCTCTCGGCGCCCTCGGCCAGCTTGACCGCCATCAGCACGCCGAGGTTGGAGTAGGCCAGGACTGCCAGGGTCTGGGACACGATGAAGATCAGCACGATAAAGCCCGCCATGTCGCGGATCGCCTTCTCCATCAGCGAACCGACCTCGCGCTTGTCCTTCTCGACCGGCAGCGCCCGGGCGTAGACCAGCCCGAAGATGAGGAAGGACAGCGAGATCGCGATGACAAGGTTGTTCAGCAGCGGCGACGGGATCAGCGTCCCGCCCTCGCCCTGCAGCGGGGACCCCGGCATCAGCCATGCGGTGACGAGCACCACCCAGAACACGGCGACCGCACCGGCCGCGATCAGCACGGCGCGCTTCTCGGCCGCGGTGACCTGCACCTTCGCGTTCTCCTCGGTCCCGCCGCGCCAGGGGCCGAGTTTGGGCTCCAGCACCTTGTCGATCAGGAAGCCGCCCACGATCGGCAGGATCAGGCCGGCCGCGGCGCCGAAGTAGTAGTTCATCGCGATGTTGCCGTGGAACTCGCTGCCCAAGGGGAGCAACGAGGCCGCCTTCTGCGTGATACCGGCCAAGGACGCGTCCAGCGTGCCCATCAGCAGGCCACCGCCGTACCCGGTCGCCGTGCACGCGTAGGCGCCGATCAGCCCCGCGAGCGGGTGGCGGCCGACAGCGAGGAAGACCAGGGCCGCCAGCGGCGGAATGACCAGGAACGACGCATCCGACATCACATGGCCCTGGCAGGCGACGAGGGCAACGACGTACGGCACGGCCCACCGCGGCACCCGGGAGAAGACGAGCCGTACTGCGGCTTCCAGCCCGCCGGTACCTTGCGCGACGCCGACCCCGAGGACCACGACCAGGACCGGACCGAGGGCCGGGAAGCTGACGAAGTTGTCGATCACCCCGTCCATCAGTGCGACCAGCCCGTCGGGCGTGAGCGCGCCACGGATCGGCATCGCCTCCTTCACCCCGGGGACAGCGACCGTGACGCCGAAGGCCGCGACCACGGTCGAGGCGACCGCGATCAGGACCAGCAGGCCGACGAAGAGCAGAAACGGGTTGGGGAGCTTGTTGCCGACTCGTTCGACCAGACCGAGCACGCCACCGAGACGGCTCGTTCCGTTGTCGGTGGTCAACTCGGTGCTGGGGTCTTGTTGCGTAGCCATGGATACCTCGCGCCGTCGGGCCGGAATTCGTGGCGCTCAGTCTGTCGTGATGACCTCTCGAAAATTCGCCACGCGCAGGATTCCGACATAACTCCGCTCTGAATGCAGGATTACGCCCGGGTATGTTTCCGGCGGATTTAGCCCAACTGGGCGAAGCGGGTGGCGGCTACGAAGGCGCAGAGGGCTAGGAGTACGACGTTGATCGCGACGGGACGTGGTTCCTTCAGGGAGGCGTGGGAGACGGCGGCGCCCATCATGATGATGCCGAGGCCTACCGCCGCCGTTGGGGTCAGGGCGCGGGCGGTGTCGGTGAGCCAGGGAGCGAGGAGGCCGATCACGGCGAGTAGTTCGCAGGCGGCGACGACGCGGACCAGGGGCATCGGGAGTGGGGCGATGCCCGTCTGGCCGGTGGCGATCAGGCGGTCGCGGGACGTGGTCGACTTCGCGACGCCTGACACGGTGAACACGACGACCAGTAGGCCGGTGACGATCCAGGCGGCGATGTTCATGATGTCTCCTCCGTTCGGTGCAGTTACGGTCGGAGACGATTGACATAGGTCCGCTGTGACAGGGGCAGTGTCACAGCGGGAGGGACTGGATCGTCTTAGAGGGCGTGATGGAACAGACCAGCGCTGAGCTCAGGCCGTTGCTGCTGTCGATCGCGTACCGGATGCTTGGCAGCTTCGGGGACGCGGAGGACGTGGTGCAGGAGGCCTACCTGCGCCTGCACCGGGAGCCGGCCGAGGTCGACTCCCCCAAGGCCTTCCTGACCACCGTGACCACCCGACTGGCAATCGACCAGCTCCGGTCCGCCCGCCGCCAGCGGGAGTCGTACTTCGGGCCGTGGTTACCCGAGCCTGCCGTCGACGAGTACGTCGATCTCGCGGACCGGGCGGCCATGTCGGACTCGCTGTCGACCGCGTTCCTCGTCGTCCTGGAACGGCTCTCGCCGGATCAACGAGCTGTCTTCCTGCTGCACGACGTGTTCGCCTACGACTACGACGAGGTCGCCTCGATCCTCGCGAAAAGTCAGTCGGCCTGTCGGCAGATCGCCGTACGGGCTCGTCGTCAGGTGCAGGAGGACAGGCCGCGGTTCGACCCGTCGAGGCAGGAGCGGGACGAGTTGGCGCGGCGGTTCGTGGCGGCCTGCGAGGAGGGCGAACTGGAGGGGCTTGTCGCGCTGCTCGCGCCTGAGGCGACCTTCACGGGCGACGGTGGCGGGAAGGGGAACGGGCTGCCGCGACCGGTGTACGGCGCGGAGCGGGTCGCGCGGGTGGCGGCTGGTTCGTTCGCCAAGGCGCACCGCTTCGGGATCCGCGCGGAGACCGTGCACGTCGGCGGGCATCCGGCCCTCCGGATGCGCGACGCCGACAATCACACAGTCGCGGTGTGGTCACTGCTGATCTCCGACAGCCTGATCGTCGCGATCCACGGTGTGGTGAACCCGGACAAACTCACCCACCTGCAGAACTAGGGAACGCGGACCAGGAGAGCGCCTGGATCGACCGACGCGCTGAGGGTGCGGCCGTCGGCGATGGTGTCGCCGTCGAGTTCGCGGCGGACGGCCCTCTCGGCGGTGACCTGGATCCGCCGGCCAGTGAAGCGCTCGATGTGACGGCCCTCGGCTAGAGGCTTGATCACCAGGCTGAGGGCCAGGCGCGGCCAGTGGGTGAGGCGGCGCGGGGCCAGGACGACCGCGTCGATCAGGCCGTCGTCGGGCTTCGCGTCGGGCAGCAGTGGGATGTTCGCCTGCAGAGTGCCGACGTTGCCGATCACCACCGTGCGGGCGCGACGCCGTACCGGCTGCTGGTCGTCGACGATGATCTCGACCCGCACGAAGGGATGGTTCAGGTTCCGCAGCGTCGACACCACGTACGCCGCCCAGCCGACCCGCTTCTTCAGCTCGTCCGGTGCGTCGGCGATGATCGCGGCGTCCAGCCCGAGCCCGCCCATCACCACGAACCGGTCGGTGCCGAGTTCGTCGCCCTCGACCAGGATGCTGTCGATCCGCTGCTCGTTGCCGCCGAGCAATTCGGTCAGGGCGACCTCGAGATCGAGGGAGATGCCGAGATTGCGGGCGAGCAGGTTGCCCGTCCCGGCCGGCAGCACGGCGACCGGGATGCCCGACCGCGCCAGCTCCGCGCAGACCACCCGGACCGTCCCGTCACCACCGGCGACCAGCACGAGATCGACCGTCTCCTCGATCGCCCGCTTGGCCATCGTCGAGCCCGCATCGTCGGCGGTGGTCTCGAGCCAGAGCGAATCGTCGAACCCGCGCTCGGTCAACGCGGCATCGACCGTACTGCGGAACGCGTCGACGTCCGGCACTTTCACCGGGTTCAGGATCACCGCGGCGCGTCTCGTAGCGCCGTCAGCAGATGGACTCGTCAAGTTTTGGTCCGTTCCAGGGGATAGCGTGCGGTGGGTGAGCAGCCTTCCACGGAGTACCCCCGAAGCCCAAGGAATCAACCCCGCCGCGCTGGACGCGTTCGTTGGCGCGCTCGATGCTTCCGAGCAGGAGATCCAGACCCTGATGGTGGTGCGGCACGGTCACGTGGTCCTGGCGGAGGAGTGGTCGCCGTACCGGCTGGCTGACCGGCACCTGCTGGCCTCGGTGTCGAAGAGTTTCACCTCGATGGCGATCGGCCTCGCGATCGAGGCGGGACTGCTGTCCGTCGACGACAAGGTGGTGTCCTTCTTCGACGGTGACGACCTGCCCGAGAAGATCGGCGAGAACCTGGCCGCGATGGAGGTCCGGCACCTGCTGACCATGTCCACCGGGCACGCCGATGACACCATCGATCGGATCGGCCGGGCCGGCGACAGTGACGGCCGGATGGTCCGCGCGTTCCTGGCGCTCGAGGTGGAGCACGAGCCCGGGGCGCCGTTCGTCTACAACACCGGTGCGACGTACATCCTGTCCGCGATCCTCCAGAAGGTGACCGGGGAGAAGCTGCTCGACTACCTCTGGCCGCGGTTGTTCGAACCCCTCGGCGCCACCGAGGCGATCTGGGAGACCTCTCCCGAAGGCATCAACGTGGGCGGCTGGGGCCTGAGCCTCAGCACCGGGAGTCTCGCCGCCTTCGGCCAGTTCCTGTTGCAGCGCGGTGCGTGGGAGGGTCGCCAACTCGTCCCGGCCGAGTGGATCGACGCGGCGACCTCCAAGCAGGTCTCCAACGCCGACCGGGACACCGCCGACTGGCAGCAGGGATACGGCTACCAGTTCTGGCGAGCGCGGCACAACTCGTACCGCGGCGACGGCGCCTTCGGCCAGTACTGCATCGTGCTACCGGACCTCGACGCGTCGGTGATCATCACCAGTGCGTCGAAGGACATGCAGGCCACGATGAACGTCGTCTGGGACCACCTGCTGCCGGCCCTGGAAGGTGCCGAGGTCGAGGCTGTCCCCCGGCCCGAGCGCCTGGAGCTTCTGCCGCCGACGGGAGCCGCCCCTCAGCCCGGTGACGGCAAGACCTACCGGTTCGACGAGAACAACCCCGCCGGCCTGAGCGCAGTACGGCTGGATCCGGAAGGCACCGGCACGTTCACGTTCGAAGGCAACCGACCCGGCACGAGCGGCACCCAGGACCTGACCTTCGCGCAAGGCGACTGGCAGGAGCAGACCTTCGTCCTGCCGGATACCCACGAACGCCTGGTGACCTCCGCGTACGGCGACGGCGACGCGTTCGTGGCGACCACCCGACTGCTCGCGACACCTTTCGTCCTGACGCTGACCTGCCGGCCGACGGGCGAAACGCTGACCGTCGACGGCACCTGGAACGTCCAGTTCGGGCCGCTCGAGTTCACCATTGCCTCCAGCTGACAAGGCAGCGGTGATTTAACTCACCTGTTACCAGAGGCGCCTGTTGCTGAAACAGCGCGCCTCTGAACTGATTCCGACCCGCTGACGAAGGCGGGGCGCCCCTAGGGTTCCGCTGCCGGCGACGGCAGGACTGGTCCGAGAGGGGAGGCGGCGCCGCACGTCGGCGCCGCTCCACGGCGGGACAAAAGCCCGGGAGGCCTTGATGGCCCGGCCGTGCGCGCGTTCGGGCCCCATTCTGCGGAGGCCGGAATGCCAGCAACGCTCGACCAACCCGCCGTGGACGGTGGCAGCGCCGCCGACCTCGGCCACTTCGGATACGCCCAGCAACTCAACCGTCGCGTCGGCACCTACGCCTCGTTCGCCGCCGGCTTCTCCTTCGTGTCGATCCTGACCACCGTCTTCCAGCTCTTCGGGCTGGGCTTCGGGTTCGGCGGCACCGCGTTCTTCTGGACCTGGCCGGCCGTGCTGGCCGGGCAACTGATGGTCGCGTTGTGCTTCGCCGAACTGGCCGCGCGCTATCCCATCTCCGGCGCGATCTATCAGTGGGCCCGACGGCTCGGCGGCTCGGTCGTCGGCTGGTTCGCGGGCTGGACGATGGTGATCGCCCAGATCGTCACGCTGGCGACGGCCGCGATCGCCTTGCAGGTGGTGCTTCCCGCTGTCTGGAGCGGATTCCAGCTCGTCGGCACCGACTCGTCACTCGCCTCGCGTGACGGCGCGGCCAACGCCGTACTGCTGGGTTGTCTGTTGCTGGTGGCCACGACCGTGCTGAACGCGACCAGCGTCCGGATCACCGCGATCGTGAACTCGGTGGGAGTCACCTGCGAACTGATCGGCGTCGTCCTGATCGTCGTCCTGCTCTTCGGCAGCGCGGAGCGCGGTCCGTCCGTCGTGCTGCACACCACGAACCTCGACAGCTCCACCGGGTACGTCGTACCGCTGCTGATCTCGGCGTTGATGGCGGCCTACGTCCTGGTCGGCTTCGACAGCGCGGGCGAACTCGCGGAGGAGACGCACAAGCCGCGCGCCACCACGCCGCGAACGATCCTCCGCGCGGTCCTTGCCTCAGGCATCGGTGGTGCCTTCCTGATCATCGCCGCGTTGATGGCCGCGCCGTCCGTGGTCGACGGCGAGCTTGCCACGCAGGGACTGCCCTACGTGCTCACCAGCCAGCTCGGCACCACCACCGGCAAGCTGCTGTTGCTCGACGTCGGCATCGCGGTCTGCGTCTGCACCTTGGCGATCCAAACAGCGGCGGCGCGGATGATCTTCTCGATGGCTCGCGATGAGGTCCTCCCGTTCTCCGCCAAGCTGCGCCGAGTGTCGCCTCGCACCGGTACGCCGGTACTGGCGACTGTCGTTCCGGGCGTGGCAGCCGCCATCTGCCTCGCGGTCAACGTGGGCAACGCCGGGTTGTACCTGGGGCTGGCGAGCGTCTGCATCATGCTGCTCTACATCGCGTACCTGATGGTCACGGGATCGCTGCTGGTTCAGCGCATCAAGGGCGATCCGGTGGCAGCCGGGCTGGACGAGGACGGCAAGAAGCTCTTCTCGCTCGGCCGCTGGGGCCTGGTCGTCAACGTGATCGCCGTCGCCTACGGACTCGCGATGGCGATCAACCTCGGCTGGCCGCGCGCCGATGTCTACGACCCCGCGGGTGAGGGCTGGTATCTGCACTACCTCCCCCTGATCACGCTCGCGGTCGTCGCGGTCGGCGGCGTGGTGGCCTACCGATCCCAGCGCTCGCGGTACCACGCGTCGATCGGCCTCGCTGCCGCCGCCGAGCCCGAGGGCGCCAGCGCATGAAGCACGAGCTCCCCGGCGGCGCCGCCTGGTCGGCGCCGGCCCGGGCCGGCACGCTGATCACACTGACCGCACTGGCGGCCGGCGCCAACGCGTCGGTGCTGATCATCGGTGCGGACCGGCTCGACCGCCTCAACATTCCCGACACCCTGAAGTCCCAGATGTCCGCGCGGATCAAGTCCTCGATGGTGCTGATGTCGGACCGCGGCACCGCCCTCGCCACCGTCATCTCCTCGAGCCTGGATTGGCATGACTGCCTCGGCGGCTTCGGGCACGACCGGCACCTGGAACGGTTCGGCCGTTCAAGCTATGCGAAGGACGCGAACGACTGGCGACGCTCGGCGCGAACCGGGTTGATCAGCGAACTCACGAAACACGGGTTCGGTGAGGCCGATGTCCATGGCTGCATCAACTTCTTCTCGAAGGTCGGCATCGACTCCGGGGCGACGTTGGCTTTCGTACCGGACCACGCCGCGGCCGGCGACAACGTCGTACTGCGAGCTGAACAGGACCTGCTGCTGTTCATCTCGACGGCCCCGCATCCGTTGTCCAACCAACCGTGGCCGCCAGGTGGCGTCGCTGTGGAGATCTCGGCGGACGACGGCCTTGCTCCACACCTCGAACTGCGTGACGAGGCGGTCCGTGCACTCGAGCAGACCCGCTGGCTGGTCGGATGAGCGCCGCCGACGTGACACTGGACTCGATCGTCGACCCTGGTGACGGCGCTCTGATCAAAGTCCCCGCCGGTGGACGGCTG
>NZ_DASRXP010000670.1:0-15296 GCF_035687465.1 Kribbella sp. | reverse complement strand
GAGGTGGTGCGGATCCGCAACGTGCGCGATGCGCTGCACAACTACAAGATCGGTTACGTCACCGAGAACCGCAAAGAGGAAGGCGTCTTCCTCGAGCAGTCGGTCAGCCGCAACATCGCGGTGACGGTGTGGGACCGGCTCCGGAAGGCGCTTGGGTATGTCCCGGCCAAAGCGGAGTCCGAGCTGGTCGCCGAGTACGTCGAGCAGCTCGGGATCCGGATCGCCTCGCCCGCCCAGCTCGCCGGCACGTTGTCCGGCGGCAACCAGCAGAAGGTGTCGCTGGCGAAATGGCTGGCGGCGAAGACCGAGATCCTGATCATCGACGAACCGACGGTCGGCATCGACGTCCGGACCAAGGACGCGTTCCACACGCTGATCTGGGACCTGGCGGCGAACGGGCTGGCGATCCTGCTGATCACCTCGGACCTGCCGGAGATGATCACGCTGGCCGACCGGGTGGTGGTGATGCGGGACCACCGGGTCCGGGGCGAGGTGGAGAATGACCACGAGTACGAGGCGATGAGCCAGCAGGTGATCCGTCTCATCCACGCGGAAGGAACGGCGGTTGCATGAGCAGGGTTGACGCGCATCATCATGTCTGGGATCTGAGCGTGCGGGAGCAGGTCTGGATGGTCGGGCCGGAGCTGGATCCGGTGCGGCGGAACTTCGCGATCGATGAGCTTGCTCCGCTGGCCGCCGCGGCGGACGTGACCGCGACCGTGCTGGTGCAGACAGTCGGGGTCGCCGAGGAGACGCCGGAGTTCCTGGACATCGCGGCCGCCAATGAGCTGGTGGCCGGTGTGGTTGGGTGGGTGGATCTGACCGCCGGCGATGTCGCCGACGTGCTGGCGGGGTTGAAGAACCGGCCCGATGGTCAATGGCTGAAGGGGATTCGCCACCAGGTGCATGACGAGGCGGATCCCCGCTGGCTCTGCCGGGACGACGTACGGGCTGGGCTTGCGGCGGTAGGTGAGGCAGGGCTGGTGTATGACCTGTTGACGAAGACGCCGCAGTTGCCGGCCGCGGTGGAGACCGTGGCGGCGTTGCCGGAGTTGTCGTTCGTGCTGGACCACATCTCGAAGCCGGTGATCGGTGCGGATCCGGAGCCGTGGGCAACGGAGTTGCGGGCGCTGGCGGCGCTGCCGAATGTGACCTGCAAGTTGTCCGGGATGGTGACCGAGGCGTCGTGGACCGACTGGAAGGTGTCGGATCTGCAGCCGTATGTGGACGTCGTCCTGGACGCGTTCGGGCCGGAGCGGGTGATGTTCGGTTCGGACTGGCCCGTCTGCCTGCTCGCGGCGTCGTATGCGGAGGTCGTGCAGGCCGCCGAAGAGCTGACCGCCGGACTGAGCGCCACCGAACGCGACGCCATCTTCGGCGACAACGCCCGCCGCGTCTACAAGCTGTAGTTGCGTCCGAAGAACCGAGGGTCCTGCCCTACGGTTCTTCGGACGTAAGCGTCTCTCAGGGGAGGCGGAAGTAGTTCTCGGTGGCTTTGGTGGTGATGGCGTTGAGGCCGGCGAGGTCCTCGGGGCGGCCGGCGGTGCTGATCTCGAAGCCGGCGCCGGGGGAGCCGCCGATGACCACGAAGCGGTCGACGACCAGGCGGGTGCCGCGGGTGGGGTCGGTGTAGGTGTAGGTCAGCGTGGTGTGGCGGAAGGTCATGCCAGTGAAGACCTCGCTGGTCGCCTTGGTCGTGCCGGTGGCCCGGGAGATGAGCTTGAAGCCGGGCGTGCCGTGGAGGACGGCGAGCTTCTTGTTGGCGGCGGTCTCCAGCGGTAGTTCGTCGGTGACGATGCCGTTGACGCGGAGCAGCCACAGTTTGTTGGGGCTGGTGAACTGCGCCTCGAAGGTGGAGAGCTTCACCATCCGCCAGTCGCTCGGAGCCCAAACCCCAACCCCAAGCTCGGTCTTCGGGTCGCCCCAGATCCGATGGACATACTTCACCTGACCAGCCGCAAGCGCCGGGGCCTTAGCGGGCGAAGAGGTCGGCACGGGCGCCGGGGTTTGCGTCGGGGTACCCGGGCCGGCTGGTTCCGTGGGGCTGCCCGGCGTGGGGGTCTGGGTGGGGTCCGAGACCGGTGGGATCTGGGTTGGTGCCGGGGATGAGGAGCCTGCCTGTGGAGCTGGCTTTTGGTGTGAGGCTGCGACCGCTGCGGTCGTCAAGCCGCCCACAGCCAGGAACGCGACGGCAGCTGTCACTGCTGCGGCTGGGGTGAGGTGGATCTTCATCGAGTGGCTCTCCTGCTGCATCCGGTGAGTGCGAATGCTTGGATGCCGCGCCAACGCCGAAAGTTCGACGCCAACAGCCTTCGCTTACGTCCGAAGAGGTGAGGGGCCTGCCCTACGGTTCTTCGGACGTAAGCGTCAGGGACTCAGGGGAAGGCTCGGTGGGTGGGGCGAATTCGACGCGGAGGCCGAGGAGGCGGACCGGGCGTTTGAGGTCGAACTTCTCCAGGACCGTGAGGACTGCCGCGGCGACGACCTCGGGGTCGGTGGTGATCTCCGGGAGCTTGCGGCTCTTGATCGGCGTGTAGAAGGTGATGAAGCGGACCTTCACCGCGACCCGCTGGATCCGCCGTCCCTCGCCGACGACCTCGCGGGTCAGCTCGACCGCCATCGCCCGGAGTTTCTCCGCGATCTCGACGCGGTCGGTCAGGTCCTCCGCATACGTGACCTCGTGACTGCGCGACACCGGCTCGCGCGGGACGTCCGTCACCTCGGTGTCGCCGAGGCCGCGGCCCAGCGCGAGGTACCAGGTGCCCATCTTCGGGCCGAACCGCTTCTTCAGTACCTCGAGATCGGCCGCGGCCAGTTCGGCGACCGTGAAGAGACCCAGCTCGTTCAGGTTCTGCGACATCCGGCTGCCGATGCCCCACAACTCACGCACCGGCCGGTGGTGCATGACCTCGGCCCAGTTCGCGCCTGTCAGCCGGTAGACGCCCGCGCCCGTCCCGCTGTCGCGTTTGCCGAACCCGGTGGCGAGTTTGGCGCGCACCTTGTTGTCGCCGATCCCGATCGAGCACGACAGCCCCGTCGTCGCCAGCACCGCCGCCCTCAGTTCGGCCGCCAACTGCTCCGGGTCATCCGTCGAGGCACCGACGAAGCACTCGTCCCAGCCCCAGACCTCCACGATCACCGGGAACGACCGGAGCGTGTCCATCACCTCAGCCGACGCCGCGTCGTACGCGGTCGGATCGGACGGCAGGAAGACCGCCTCCGGGCATCGTTTGTACGCCGCTCGCAGCGGCATCCCGGAGTGCACGCCGAACTCGCGCGCCTCGTACGACGCGGTGGCGACCACCTGGCGCGCCTGGCTCGGATCACCCGACCCGCCAACCACCACCGGGAGCCCGCGTAGTTCGGGGCGCCGCCTGATCTCGACCGCGGCGATGAACTGATCCATGTCGACGTGCAGGAGCCACCAGTTCATGTCTCAGAGGTACCACAGACGGCAGACATCCCTTGGACTACAGCGTCTTGCGCATCTGCTGGGACGTGACGACGTAACCCAGTGAGTCGTACAGGCCGATCGCGGTGCCGTTGGTGCCGAAGACGTTCAGGTCGAGGTACGCGTACCCCCGGCGGCGGCATTCCTCCTCGCCGGCCAGCATGATCGAGCGACCGTAGCCCTTGCCGCGGCGGCCCTCGTTCACCTCGATGCTGTAGATGTACGGATTCGTCCTCTGGGTGCTGATCCACAGACTGCCGATCGGCTCATCTTCATCGCAGGCCATCCAGATCAGCTGGCTCTCGGTGTCCCGGCCGTCGGGGAGCAGCTTGGCCGTCTCCTGCCAGGCGACCTCCAGCGCCGTGGCTGGATCGAGCCCACGGGACGGGCCCATGCCGGCGGCGAAGGACTCAGCGGCCCTCCGGCTCCACTCTGCGAACTCTTCCTCGGTCAGCGGGCGGAGGGTTACGGGCGGCGGAGTGCTCATCCGCCGACGATAAGCGCGCCCGAGGTCGAGCGGCTAGACGGCGATCTTGTTGCGGGTACACGCAGAAGGGCACCCTCGATGCGGATCCTGATCAGCCCCTAGCAGGGGTTTAGGGGCGGGTACTTACTGCTCATGAGCCGGCGCAAGCCGCCTGCCGGGGCGGTCACCAGGGCACCCGAGGGGTTGCCTGACCCACTGCTTGACAACTGGGCGTGGCAGGACCGGGCTGCCTGCAAGGACGTGAACCCGGAGCTGTTCTTCTCCGCCGAGGCCGAGCGGGGACTGCGGAAACATGCCCGCGAACTGCTGGCGAAGTCGCTCTGCGGCACCTGCCCGGTACGGCGTGAATGCCGTGACCACGCGGTCGTCGTCGGCGAGATGTACGGCGTCTGGGGCGGAACGACCGAAGAGGAACGCGTACCGGCCCTGCACGGCCGCCACCGTTAATCGGGACCGACGCCGTCCGTGCGAGAGCCGGCAGGCGACCTGCGCCTGCCGGGCTCTGTTGCTTTCGGTCAGTCGAAGAGCTCGTCGAAGAACGACTTCTTCTTCTTGCGCTGCGGGTACTGGTTGCGGTCGTCGTAGCGGCGCTTGTCCTCGTAGCGCCGGTCGTCGTACCGCTTCTCCTCGTAGCGAGGGCGGTCGTACTCGGGCTGACGGGGCGGCGGCGGTACGGCGGCGGCGGCCGGTTGCGGACCGTTGAAGGCGATCTCGGCGTCGACGAGCTTCTCCAGTTCGCCGCGGTCGAGGAAGATACCGCGGCACTCCGTGCACTGGTCGACGGTGACACCGCTGCGCTCGTAAGTTCGCATCGAGCCTCGGCACTTGGGGCAGGTCAGGGTCTCCATTGAGACACTCTAGGTGACGAAACCCCCGGAACCCCGGGAGTTCAGGGAACTCTCAGGAACCCCGCGAACCGATCGGGTCCGGTCAGGCCGTGCTCGACCAGATGCTCGCGTCCCGGCGGGGGAGCGTAGGTTTCCGGCCAGAAGTCGGTCACCCGGGCGATCAGGTCGGCGCGGAACTCGAAGTACACCAGGGCGACCATGGCCTCGTCACCGTCGGTGACGTTCATTGACGCGGCAACGGTCTCGCCGTCGGCGATCAGCCGCGTCACGCTCAACCGCCAGTCGCCCGGATACTCCTGGTTGAACTGCACCACCCGCTGCCGGCTGGTGATCCGCTCGCCGGTCTGCGGGATCTCGTACACCACGTCGTCGGCGAGCAGGGCGCCGAAGGAATCCCAGTCACGCGCGTTCAGTGTGTCGAAGTATCGCCGGGCGAGCGCCCGGGTCTGCTGGCTGCCACTCATACGCACAAGGTAGACCGTCGGACCGACATTCTGTGATGAGAGGATGCACAGGCTGTTCCGGAGCCGGGGACCAAGTACCGGACGGGGTCGGATCGAGGTGGAGGAGAAGGCGATGGCTGAGCAGTCCGCGGGTTTGCTGGCCCGGCGACGGGCGCGCGGTCTGTGGGTGCGCGGCGCGAAGGAGCTCGGTTTCGCGAAGACCGGCGAGAAGGCCGCGACGCCGGACAAGCCGGCCGCGCTCGACACCTTCACCCGGGCCGTCGAGCTCGATCCGGGGATGTCGGATGCCTGGCTCGGGTTCCATGCGGCTGGTGGCGACCATGACACCGCGCTGGACAAGCTGGTCGCGGGGCTCAAACGGTTCGGCGAGGAACGCGACGCGGACAAACGCCGGCTGAGCTCCACCTTCAAGGCCGGCTGGTGGTTCACCCAGCCGATGGAGACCACCGATCACATCTGGCACGCGGAGGCGCTGCGCCGGCTCGCGAAGAGCGACGCCGACAGCGCCGCGGAGGCCGTGAGCGAGGTGATCGAGGGCGGCCGCAAGCACTTCCTGACCGCCGGGGTCGCGATGCTCCGGCAGCAG
Organism: Kribbella sp.; assembly: GCF_035687465.1. Taxonomy (NCBI): domain Bacteria; kingdom Bacillati; phylum Actinomycetota; class Actinomycetes; order Propionibacteriales; family Kribbellaceae; genus Kribbella; species Kribbella sp. The sequence continues at coordinate 9,460 of NZ_DASRXP010000670.1, read as the reverse complement.
TACGACGTCGCGATCGCCGAGCTCCGGCAGGTCCCTCAGGAGGTGGCCGGTGATCACCTCAGCGCCGAGTCCACCTTGCGGCTCGGCATGGTGCTGGCGACGGTCGAGCAGTGGAGCGAGGCGGAGACCCTGCTCCGGCAGGCCGCCGGACAACAGCTGAACCCGTTCGTCCAGGTCGACGCGGAGTACTACCTCGGCTTCGTCTACCGGGGGACCGGCCGCGAGGAGAACGCGATCCGGCAGTTCGAGTGGGTCTACAACCGGAACAACTCGCACCGCCAGGTCTCTGACGCACTCGGGGACTCGAACCTGCGGCTCGACACCCGCCCGGCGCCCCGCCGTACGGGCGCGTCCCCGTCGGCGCCGGTGGTCCGCCGCGGCGCGCCGTCCAAGCCGACCCTGCACCGGCAGCCCGACTGGGGAGCGGTGCAGGGGATCCTCAACGAGCTGGACCGCAACGTCGGCATGGAGGAGGTCAAGCGCCAGGTCTCCGCGGTTGCCGCGCAGGTCCGGGCCGGCCTGATGCGCGCCGAGCGCGGCCTGCCGACCGCCAAGCTCGGCGGCCACCTGATCTTCGCCGGACCACCCGGCACCGGCAAGACGACCGTCGCCCGCGTCGTCGCCCGCCTGTACTGCGCGCTGGGGCTGCTCGCCGCGGACACGGTGATCGAGACCGACCGATCGGGCTTGGTCGCGGAGTTCATCGGCCAGACGGCGGTGAAGACCAATGGGGTGGTCGACTCCGCGCTGGACGGCGTGCTGTTCATCGACGAGGCGTACGCGCTGCGGAAGAAGCGGACCGGCAACGACTTCGGCACCGAGGCGATCGACACCCTGCTGAAGCGGATGGAGGACGACCGCGACCGGCTGGTGGTGATCGTCGCGGGCTACTCCGAACCGATGGCGGAGTTCCTGGAGGCCAACCCGGGTCTGCGCAGCCGCTTCTCCACCCGGATCGACTTCCCGCGCTACACCGCCGACCAGTTGCGCGAGATCGCGTACCGACTGGTGGAGAGCCGGGGTGACCACATGACCGAGGAGGCGATGACGAGCCTGACCGGGGTCCTCGACCAGGTCTGCTCAGGAGGCCGCATCGACGAACTCGGCAACGCCCGCTTCATCCGCACCATCCTGGAAGCCGCCGGCAAACACCGCGACCTGCGGCTCTTCAACTCGCCCGGCTTCCCCACCGACCTCGAACTCGTCACCCTCGACGCCTCGGATCTCCGAGGCGCCACCTCGGAGATCCTCAGCTTCTAGTGAGCTGAAGGACTACTTGAAGCGGCCCAGGAAGTTGGTGAGGATCGGGCCGGCGGCCTTGGAGCCGGAGGCACCGCCCTCGACGATCACGGCGAAGGCCACGTCGCCGCGGTAGCCGACCATCCAGCCGTTGGTGATGACCTTGCCGTTGGAGACGACCTCCGCGGTACCGGTCTTCGCGCCATTCGCGCCAACGGGCTTCAGCACGCTCGCTGTTCCACCCTGCACGTTTGCCAGCATCATCGCGCGCAGCGCGTTGGTGGTTGCCGTCGGCAACGCTGAGGCGGCAGGACCGGCCGCATCCTTGCCCGGAACCAGAACCGGCTTCAGCGCGGTGCCGTTCTTCACCGCGCCGGCCACGAGCGCCATCTGCAGCGGGCTCGCCGTCACCGTGCCCTGGCCGATCATCGAGGCCGACTCGGCGACGACGTCCTTCGGCGCCGGCACCTCACCGCCGTACGCCGGGATCGACAACTTGAGCTCCTGGCCGAAACCGAACATCGCCGCTGCCTTCGTCATCCCGTCGGCCGGCAGCCGGCCGTGCTGGGAGATGAAGGCGGTGTTGCAGGAGTTGATGAAGGCCTTCTCCATCGTGCCGGTGCCGTACGCCGCCAGACCGTCGTAGTTCTTGAAGGTCTTGCCGAACACGTTGATGGTGTTCGTGCAGGGCAGTGGCGAGCTCGCGGTCAGGCCGGTGCCCAGCAGGGCGGCCGAGGTGACGATCTTGAAGGTCGACCCGGGCGCATAGTGACCCTGGAACGCCCGGTTGTAGTTCGTCGCGGTCGGCCCGTTCGCGGCTGCCAGTACCTGCCCGGTCGATGCCTGTACTGCGACCAGCGACGCGGGCAGCTTGCTCGTCGCCAGAGCGGCCTCGGCGGCTCGCTGGAGATTCGTGTCCATGGTGGTCTTCACCGCGGTGCCTGGTTTGGCCGCCTGCTTGAAGACCTCCTTGATCGTCAGCTTGGTCTTGCCGTCCCGGAGCGTCACGGTGCCGCCCGGCGTACCGGCGAGTTGCTGCTGGAAGGAGTACTGCAGACCGGTGGTGCCGACCTGGTCGACGCTGGACGCGGTCGGGCCCGCGTTCTTCAGCGTCTCCTCGGTCGCCGTCTTCATCGTGCCGATCACCGACCGGCCGAACGTCGAGCTCTCCGGCAACGACTGCGTGCCGCCCATCGTCAGCACGCCGGGCAGCTTGCCCATGGTCGGGCGCAGCTTGTCCCATTCCTCGGCGCGGATGGTGATCGCGTCGATGAACTGACCGGCCGGCGCGGCCTTGGCCCGGTTCCACAGCTTGGTGCCGTCCACGTCGAGGTTCTTGGTGAAGGCCGCGTACGTCGCTGCCGTCGCCACGTTGCCCGAGGCGACCCCGACGATCACCACGGGGCGGTTCGTGGTCAGCGGCTTGCCGTTCCGGTCGAAGATCTGCGCCCGGGCCGGCAGAGTGCGGACCCGCTTGAGGTAGTTCGCCTCGCCGAGACCCGGGTAGATGGTGTCGCCGGCTGCCTTAATCTTCCAGGCGTCACCGGTCTTCACGGCGGCCGCAGTACTGGTCCACTTCATCGTGCCGATACCGCGCAGGACCGCCTCGACGGCGAGTTCCTGGGTGCAGTTGTTGCCGTCCGTGCAGTTCGGCTCACCCTGTGGCGTGACTGTCGCGGACTGCGCGACGAGAGCGGTGTCGACGTCGTCCAGGCGCTTGCCGAAGGTGGTTGGCGTATCTGTCAGCGCCGCTGCCTCGTCCGGCTTGCCGTCCGGGGCCCAGGCCTTCACCCAGCCCGCGGCGAACGCCTTGAAGACCGCGGCGGACGCCTGCTTCTCGTCGTTGGGGTCCGGTGTCCCGCCGCTTCCCGACTTGCTGTCGGAACAACCGGCAGTGATCAGGAGGGCACTCAAACTGACGATGGCAGCAGTTCGCTTCACATTCTCAACTCTCGCACGGCGGCAGGGGCACACCCAGAACAGTCTTCGGCGTGTGGCCAGCCTGCCACGAGGGTGAAAACACTCAACCCGGCCGGTCTGAGTGCATCTCAGCCGAGTTGGATGACGGCGAAGAGGGCGTGTTCGGGGTCGGAGAGGACCGCCATCCGGCCGAAATCGGTGTCCAGGGGGTTGCCGACGAGGTCGCCGCCACCGGAGCGGACCTGCTCGACCGTGCCGTCCGCGCTGGTGGTGGCGAAGTAGGGCAGCCAGTGCGGTGAGATCTCGTCCGGCATGCTCGGGTGGAACTCGCCCGTCCCGGCGACCGGTCGGTCGCCCGCGAACAGGGCGGCGTACTGGGTGTCGCCGAACAGTTCCTCGTGCCGGTAGTCGAAAACCGAGGTGTAGAAGGCCCTCGCGGTCTCGTAGTCGTTGCTGAGCGCTTCGCTCCAGACCAGCATGCCCGGCTCATGCCGACGTTCGGTGCCGACGTGATCGGCCGCCTGCCAGAGTCCGAAGATCGCGCCGTTCGGGTCGGCAGCGATCGCCATCCGGCCATGCGGCGCGATCTCGCGCGGCTCCACCAGCCGGTCGCCGCCCTCGGACGAAACCGTGTCGAGGGTGTTCTCCAGCTGGTCGGTGGCCAGGTAGGTGGTCCAGCGGCTGGGCAGGTGTTCGATGCCCGGCTGCTTCGGCCCGATACCGGCGACATCCTCGCCGTCCACACTGCAGACGAAGTAGTCGGGCGAGCCCTGGTGCTTGCAGTCCCAGCCGAACAGGCCCGCGTAGAAGGCGGTCGCCGCCTCCGCGTCGTTCGAGGCCAGGTCCACCCACGTCGGGGTGCCGGGCGGCCAGGGCGCGTCACGCTCGACCATCGATCCTCCTGTCCGGTGATCGGATGCCTGAACAGCTCCCCAAACCTGCCAGGGACCGCGGGTCACGTCGAGGTGATCCCTGGTGGATCGCGTAACGGTTCGATCACCGCCGGGCGTATCCTCCACTTTTGTGACTCGCCTAGCACTGCACAGCCGGCTGATCCCCGGCACCGAAGAGGACTACGAGATCGAGCACGCCCATGTCTGGCCCGAGTTGATCGTTGTGATGAACGCGGCAGGTATCACCGACTGGAGCATCTGGCGCAGTGGCCGCGACCTGTTCCATCTGGTCGAGTGCGACGACTACGAGGCCGCCGTCGCGAAGCTTGCCGGCGATCCGGTCGACCAGCGCTGGCAGGAACACATGAGCCGCTTCGTCGAGGGCTTCGCGCAGCACCCCGAAGGACTGGCAGGGCAATCCCTCAACCATGTGTGGACAATGAGCGAACAGGTCGACTAGCTGGTTCTAGCGGCGCGGCCGCTTCTGCCGGTCGACCACGCGGTCGAGCACCCCGTAGCCGGCCAGCCCGAAGAGGCTGACCGCCAGCAGGAACGCCCCCACCGCGACGCCGATGTTCACCGACCGCAGCAGCAGCCCTGCGACGGTCAGCACCACCCCGGTTGCGGCGAAACGGACCACGGCGCGCCGACTCATCGGCTCGTAAACCATGGCGGCGATGCTATCGGTCGCGAGTGGGTTCACCGCGGGGCACAGAGGTGGCGCAGCGGCCAACTGGTTAGCTCCGCAGTTCCCACACGAGTACTTCGGCTCCCTCGGGGCCGGCGGTGACGCGTTGGCCGTCGGCGGCGATCAGTCGCGCCGCGTCCGCAGTACCGAGGTCTCCCGCGCCCTCCAGCGAAATGGTGCCTAAGGCAACAAAGAGATGCACGTACGGCGCCCGCGGGAGGTGGATCGCCTGGCCGGGCGCCAACCTGGCGGCGTACAGGCCGGCGGCGCGTTGGTTGATCCGGATGGCCGTTGTGGTCGCGTGTTCCGGTAGGCCGGAGGCGATCGGCACGAGTTCGCCGGCGGCAAGGCTCTCGCCGACCTCGGCCTGCTGGTACGACGGAACCAGGTCGACCTCGTCCGGGCGGACCCACATCTGGATGTAGCGAACGGGCTCGCCGGCGTCGTTCTTCTCGGAGTGCTGGATCCCGCTGCCGGCGCTCATCCGCTGCGCGAGACCCGGGTAGACGATGCCGCTGTGTCCCTCGGAATCCTGGTGCACGAGGGCGCCCCGCAGTACCCAGGTGACGATCTCGAGGTCCTGGTGCGGATGGGTGTCGAAGCCAGTGCCGGGGGCAACCACTTCGTCGTTGTGCACCATCAGCAGGCCGAATCCGACGTTCGCCGGGTCGTAGTACCGGCCGAAGGAGAACGAGTGATGTGAGTCCAGCCAGTCGCTCTGCGTCCGGAACCGGTCCTCGCCCCGCCGAATGTCCACGCTCATGCCGACCAGTCTCCTCGATCACCGGTGCGCAAAAGCTTGGAAAGCGGTTGTCGACTGGGGGACAATCCCGGTCCAGGACTTGAGGAGGAGCCGCATGCGGGTGAACAAGCTCGGTGGAACCAGTGTCGAGGTGACCGAACTCGGCTTCGGCGGTGGCCCGCTCGGCGGGTTGTTCGAACCGCTGGACGACGAGACCGCGGCCGGTGCCCTGCAGGCCGCGTGGGACGGCGGCGTCCGGTACTACGACACCTCTCCGCACTACGGCATCGGTACTTCGGAACGCCGGACCGGCGACCTCGTCCGGCAGCACCCGCGAGCGGAGTACACGCTGTCCACCAAGGTCGGGCGGGTGCTCATCCCGCAGGACCCGCAGGGGCGGATGGACGAGAGCTTCCAGGTACCCGCGACCCATCGCCGGGTCTGGGACTTCACCCGGGACGGGGTCCGCCGCAGTGTCGAGGACTCGCTCGAGCGAATGGGTGTCGACCGGATCGACATCCTCTACCTGCACGACGCGGAGAAGCATTTCGACGACGCGCTGCGCAACGGTTATCCCGCCCTGGCTGAGCTCCGCGCCGAGGGGGTGGTCGGGGCGATCGGCGCCGGCATGTACGAGCCGAGCCAGCTGACGACGCTGGTCCGCGAGGCCGATGTCGACGTGATCATGCTGGCCGGGCGCTACACCCTGCTGGAGCAGAGCGCACTCGACACCCTGCTCCCGGCCTGCGCCGAGCGCGGGGTGTCGCTGCTGTCCGCCGCGATCTTCAACTCGGGCATGCTCGCCTCCCCGCGTCCCACTCCGGGCGCGCGCTTCGACTACGCACCGGCCTCCGAGGAACTGCTACAGCGTGCGAACCAGCTGGCCGACATCTGCGAGGCCCATGGCGTCACCTTGCCTGACGTCGCGATGGCGTTCCCGCTGGCCCATCCAGTAGTCACGGGCATCGTCGTCGGAATGCGCTCGGCCGAGGAGGCCACGAAGAACCTGGCCTCCTTCGACACCGCAGTACCGGCCGGGGTCTGGTCGGACCTTCGCTCGGAAGGCCTCGTCGACGAACGCGCGCCGCTGCCGTCCTGAAGCCTGCCTACCCCGCAAGAGGATGACGGCGGCGGTAGAGCCAGAGGCTGCCGAAAGCCAGACCTGCACCGCCGAGCCCGGCTGCGCCTGCCTGGAGGGCTTCGGTCGTGCCGTCGTCGACCGGGACCAGGACGCGCTCGACTGGCGTCTCCGTGATTCCGATGATGTCGGTTCTGTCCTTTGGATGGTTGTGGTCCCAAACCGGTGGGTCGCGGGGAACGGTCGACCCGGGCTGACTGGTCTCCTCCGGAACCTTTGCTGCTGCTTCGGTGGTGGCGAAGGCAACGGCGCCCAGCGCGAGGGCCGGTACTGCGATGATGGTGCACTTGTGGTTCATGATCTCTCCTTCGCGGCGGGGATCGTCGCTTCCCCTCCACAATCGGCGTGGAGACCACCCCGCCACATCGTGCTGATGCCCTCAGATCTCGGGCCAAGCTCCTTAGGTCGTCGCCGAACCTCCTTAGTTGGCCGGTCAGTCCTCGAGTCCGAGCCTTACAGCCAGGGCGGCGGCTTGAACACGGGTCTGTACGCCGAGCTTCCCGAGCAGATGGGTCACGTGAACACTCGCGGTCTTCGGACTCATGTAGAGGGCCTCGCCGATCTCCCGGTTGGTCTTGCCCTCGGTCAGGAGAGCGAGCACCTGGCGCTCGCGATCAGTCAGGGCCGGACGTTCGTCAACTGAAGGACGAGGCCGGCTCACGGCAGGCGAGTCGGCGAGCTGGAGCCGGGCGATCTTCGCGAGTCCGTGGATCTCATCGAGAAGCGGTCTCGCCCCAAGTGCCTCAGCAGTCCGGCGTGCTGCCTCCAGCTCGTGGGTCGCGCTACTGCGTGAGCCGCTGCGACCGCGCTGGGCGAGCATCGCCTCCGCCGCTCGCAGACGAGCCCGGGCCTCCGGATACGGCTGGCCGAGCGCGTCCCACTCGTGCGCCGCGCGCAGCCAGACAGCGGGATCCGACGAGCCGCTCAGCCGCGAGCGTTCCGCTTCGACGGAGGCCGCGACCACAGCAGCGGAGACGGTACCCACCGAGTGCTGCAGAAGGTCCACCAGCCTTTCGAACTCCTCCGGGGCGTTGACAGCCACGGCTGCCTCGAGACCTGCGAGCAGGAGGGAGCCACAGGTGGGGTCTTCGATCTTGCCCGCCACCAGTTCGGCAGTGGAAAGTGCGACGCTCAGCGCCTCCCGCGGTCGGCCCTCGAGCAGGTGCAAGGGAACCTGCACCGTGGCGAACGCGACCTGGAACTGCGGCTGGTCGCCGGACGAAAGCCGGAGCGACTGTTGCTGCAGTTCGACTGCAGTCCGGAGGTCACCTCGCGCGACGTGCACCTCCGCGAGCCCGCTCTGGAGCATGCCGAGGCCGGAAAACGCTGCCTCCTCTCGTTCCCAGGTCAGCGCTTCGTCCCAGCGCCCAGCCTCGAACAGGGCAAAGACGACATTGCTCTCCATCAGATCCTCGAGCCAGTGCCGCCCCAAGGTGAGCCGCCGCAACTCCGGCCTGATCGACTCCACCATGCGGATAGCTCGGTCGCTGTCACCCAGCCGCCAGCAGAGGTCGGTCAGGAGCACGCCCGCGAGGGCGATCTCCTCCGGCTGGGCGATCTCGCGGGCGATCGACAAGGCCTTGTTCAGGTGGCCGAGAGCTTCGTCGTATCGCTCCTCCATCGAGGCGATGGTGCCCAGGACCACAGCGGCACGGGAGGCCGTCCGGCCGTCAGACTCGCGCTCAGCCAGGTCGAAGGCGGCTCGCGCCGGCGCCGCAGCCTCCCTCAACCTCAAGCCGGTGGCGAGAGCCATAGCTCGTGCGCACAGAACCCGGCCGCGGGTCAGCTCCTCCTCCGCGGAGTCCAGTTGCTCGGCCCGCTTGACGTCCTTCAAAGCACTGGCGGTGTCCCCGATGACAACGCCGAGCCAGCTACGCGTCAGCAGCGCCTCCACCACGTCGGCGCCGCCGTCGCTGTGGCCGGCTACCTCGGCCAGAGCGTCGTCCAGCAGGGCAATCGCCTGGTCGGGTTGGCCGGCACCACCGAGCAGAGAGGCTGCTGCCTCCGCGAGGACCAGTCGGGTCGGCACGTCGGAAGTGTCGGGCGACCGGGGCGAGACCGACGACGCGACCGCGTACCAGTGGCCGGCCTCCGCGAGGGCGAATCGCGACTCCGCGGCCCGGGCCGCCCTGACCGACCACCACAAGGTGGCGGCCGGGTCTTCCGCGCGGTGGTACTGCTCGGCCACCTCTGCAACAACGTCCGCACCAACAGGCAGCGCCTTCTCCAACTGTCTGGCCAACCTGACATGAAGGCGGCGACGCTGCTGCGAGAGCAGTTGCTCATAGGCGACCTCTGCCAGCACCGGATGCTTGGCCGTGGCGCCTGAAGTCGGATCTCGGATCACCAGTCCTGAGTCACAGGCGTCCCGCACAGCGTCCAGATCACCGTCCGCTGCCGCCAACAGGTCGTCGTCCGTCAGTGCTCTCGGCAAGGTTCCGGTGGCGGCGACGACCATCCGCGCCGCTGAGGACACCGTCTGCAGTCGTGCCAGCAAGACCTGGCGCAGGGAGATCGAAGCAGCAGGGTCGGTGCTCGACAGTTCCGCGGTGAGATAGGGATTGCCGTCACTGCGTCGGAAGATCGCATCGGCCTCGTCCTGAGTCAGACCGGATCTCAGGTCTGCGAGCTGGAGCGAGGTCTCTTCGCGGGTGAGCCTTCGCAACGCCAAGTCGGCGACCGCGGGGTTGCGGAGTTGCTCTGCCAGCCACTCTGTCCGCTGTGCGTCGGTGACTTCGTCGCGCCAGGTGAGGAGGATCAACAACCGGCGCTCGGGCAGGTTGCGAGTCGAGTAGGCAAGGAAGTCGAGTGTCGACCAGTCGGCCCAGTGCACGTCCTCG
>NZ_DASRXP010000669.1:0-8120 GCF_035687465.1 Kribbella sp. | reverse complement strand
GCGTGGCTCCACGCGTCGGGCAGCGCGCGGGCAACCATGTCTGGGTGAAAGTTGTAGAAGACGGCAGCGACCAGCTCTGGTCCCACTGGGCCGAGGGGAGCCGCCCGGCACGCGAAGTAGCTCATCCAGCCGCCGCGTAGCCCTAGGGCGTCCGTGGCCTGTCTGGTGTCGGGAGCGAAGTAGGTGATCGCGTGGTACGGCTCGAGGACTCGCCACATCCGGCGCGCGCGGTTCTCCGTCATACCGTCGATCCAATCAGAGTGGCCGGTACATGATGTGAAGGCCGACGTAGCCGAGGCGAGGGTGATTGAACGCTTGGGGGACCGTGCCGATGATCGTGAAGCCGAGGTCCTGCCAGAGCTTGACCGCTCGGTCGTTCGTCTCGACCACGGCGTTGAACTGGATCGAGCGGAAGCCTTCGCGGCCGGCCCACGCGATCATGTCCTCGCAGAGCGCGCGGCCGACCCCCTTGCCGCGTCACGAGGCGTCCACCATGAAGCTCGCGCTGGCCACGTGGGAACCAGGACCCGGCCGGTTCGGGTACATGTTGGCGCTGCCGAGAACGGTGCCGTCGGGATCGACCGCGACGGTGGTGCGGCTCAGCTTCGCCGCCGACGGCGACATCCAGAGGCCCCGGGCCTGATCCTCGGTCAGTGCGGGGTCGTAGGCGTAGGTCTCCCGGGCGGTCACGATGTCGTGGAAGAACGGCCAGATGGCGGGCCAGTCGTCCGCAGTCGCTTCCCTGATCTCCACGCTGTCCTCTTCCGTCGTCCTTCTTAGTGCGAAAAGCATCACGCCCGCAGCGGTGAATGCCAACAGGTTTGTCCGGACCTTGAATAGACTCTCAGGGGATGACTAACACGGTGGTCCATGGGTTGCCGCGCTGGAGTCTGGCCGTGCCCCCGCTCGCTCTCGTTGTGCTGGTGCTGTCCTGGGGTCGCGACCTCGGCGCAGTACTGCTCATCCTGGTCTGCGCCGGTCTGGGTGCGGCCGTGATCGCCGCCGTGCACCACGCCGAGGTGGTGGCGCACAAGGTCGGCGAACCCTTCGGCACCCTGATCCTGGCGCTCGCGGTGACGGTGATCGAGGTCGCGCTGATCGTGACGCTGATGGCGTCCGGCGGCGACAAGGCGGCATCGCTGGCGCGGGACACCGTGTTCGCGGCGGTGATGATCACCTGCAACGGGATCCTCGGACTGGCGCTCGTGGTCGGGTCGCTGCGGCACCGGACCCAGGAGTTCCGGGTGCATGCGTCCGGCAGCGCGCTCGCCGTGACGACCGCCCTGGTCACGCTCAGCCTGGTGCTGCCGACGTTCACCACCAGCACGCCGGGAGCGACGTTCAGCGGAGCGCAGTTGGCCTTCGCCGGTGTGGTCTCGCTGGTGATGTACGGAATCTTCGTGTTCGTCCAGACCATCCGCCACCGCGACTACTTCCTACCGGTCGAACCGGAGCAATCCCCAGTCGATCCGGCGGCTGAAGAGGTCGAGACACACGCGGCTGCGCCAAGTGGGAAGGTGGCGCTGGTCAGTCTGGGGTTGCTGTTCCTCTGCCTCATCGCTGTAGTCGGGCTGGCGAAGACGGTCTCACCCAAGCTGGAGTCCGCCGTCGAATCAGCCGGGGCTCCGGTGGCCGTGGTTGGTGTCGTCATCGCTCTACTCGTGTTGCTGCCGGAGACGGTTGCCGCAGTACGGGCTGCTCTTCGGGATCGGCTGCAGACCAGCCTGAATCTCGCGCTCGGCTCGGCCCTCGCCAGTATCGGCCTGACCATCCCCGCCATCGCGCTCGCCTCGATCTGGCTCGACGGCCCGCTGGTGCTCGGCCTTGGTGGCAAGGAGATGGTGCTGTTCGCGCTGACCGTCGTGATCAGCATGCTCACCCTTGCCACCGGCCGGGCCACCCTGTTGCAGGGCGCCGTTCACCTGATGATCTTCAGCTCGTTCGTCTTCCTGGCCGTCAGCCCTTGAGACGCTCCAGCTTGCCCAAGTAGGTGATGACCTCGTGCTGATGGTTGTACTTGGCCCAGCTCAGAGGAGTCGCGTCGTACGACGCGTCGCGGCTGGTCGGGTCGGCGCCCAGCTCGACCAGCTTCTTCACGGTTTCGAGGTGACCGTTGCCGGCGGCCTGATGCAGGGGTGACGCGAGCACCCTGGCGACGATGTTGAGGTCGAACCCGAGGTCCTTGAGCGGCTGGATGGCCTCGGTCCGCCCGATCTCGGCCGCACGGATGATCAGGTACGGGTTGCGTTGCACGACCCGAGCCGCGAGTTCCGCATCGATCTGCGGGGTCTCGCCTCGCATCGCGGCGGCGAACACCTCGTGCACCTCGTCCAGTGGGGCCGCCCCGGCGTTCTTGAGCAGCTCGGCGACCTCGGTGTGTCCTTGGACAGCGGCCAGTTCGTAGGCGCGGTGTCCGGAGAAGATCGGGTGTTCCGTACCGCGTCCGTCCGGATCGGTGCCCTGCGCAAGGACCAGCTCGACCCGGTGGAGCAGGCCTTCGGATGACGCGAACACCAGCTCGTCCTCCAGCAACTGCGGTGGGGTCGGGTGGGCGACGGTCATCCGCTCGTGCCACGGACCACCATCCCCCTTGCCCAGGCCGAACTCCAGCAGCAGCTCGAGATGATCATCGCTGTACGGCGGTGAACATCCGAGGCCGCAGTTGTAGATCGTCTGGTTGTCGTTGGGATCGGCTCCCGCTTCGAGCAGGATCCGGGCGAGTTCGAGCCGGCTCTGGTGGGGCGGCTGGTTGCCTTCGCCACGGCCGAAGGCGCCCGTGACCGCGGTGAAGGGTGAAGGGAAGCCCTGCCAGAGGTAGCCCGCATTCGGGTCGGCGCCGTTGTCCAGCAGGAGTTTCGCGATCGCCGGCGGCGCTGACGGGGCTACATCGAGGCGCGAGTAGCTGAGGTAGAGCAACGGCTCCCAGCGGTAGGGACCACCCTCGCGGGCGGCGAGGTCGGGATTCCGCTCGAGCTCGGCCCGGACCGCTGCCGGCTCACCGGCCACGACCATCGTATAGATGTTGCTCAGGGCAACTTCAGGGAACTTGTCCAGCAGTTGGCGCGCCGCGCTCCGCCGGGCCGGGTCGTCCTGGCCGTAGTGCAACGTGGCCAGGCGGAGGAACTCGTCGGCGCGTTGGCTCGGCGTATCCAGGGGACCGCCGACCGGTTGGCGGTGCGGCGAGCGGCTGTACTTGTCGACCAGTTCGAGGTGCCGGCCGAGTCGCGGCCAGCTGGGGAAGCCGTAGCTCCGGGCGATCACCAGTTGGGCGTCGGCCAGGGTGTTCACCGGGTGGAACTCGTCAGCGAGTGCGACGGCCTCGGGTTCAGCGGCGTTGACCTGCTTGAGCAGGGTTTTCGCCTGCTTGCGCAAGTGCTCGAGGTTCGGGTCGTCCGGCAGTCTTCGGGTCGGCATAGCGACCTCCTCTCAACATGCCTGCTGTCCGCGTCGTCAGGCGAGAAAGGAGGTGGGCCTGGTAGTGCGCAACCTCGAAGTCAGGTGGGCTGAGCCCTTCCCGCGGACCGGTGGCACCCTGAGTGCCTGAGCCAGACCGTACTCCGGGAATGTCGCCGGCGGCAACCCCCTCAGGGGGCCTCCATCCACCACTCGGTGAACTCGTGAGCCCGGCCGTCCTTGTCCAGCCGGATTACCCACAGGTTGCTGAACTCGGCGGGCGGATCGGTCAGATACGTCGTCCAGCCGCGGACGAATCCGACGCCGTCCCCGAACCCGAGCACCTGGTATTCGAAGGTCGTCTCACCCGGCGCGTCGGCAACTTCCAGCCAGGCGTCGACGATCGCATTCCGCCCCAGCACCGGCTCCTCATCCGGCCGCCGGTAGAACGCCGCGTCCTCGGTCCACAGGGCCGCGATGTCCGCGGGATCGTTGGACTCCCAGGCCCGCCGGTACAGGTCGACCCACCGATCCAGCTTCTTCTCCCGCATGCCAGCATCTTGCCGCCTGATCGCCTCCCCGCCTGGCAGGCGGGGCCGCGAGCTCAGCGGATCCGGCCGGTCACGCCTCAGTCGCCGGTGCGGCCGTCGATCCGTTCGCGGAGCAGGTCGGCGTGGCCGTTGTGCCGGGCGTACTCCTCGACCAGGTGGATGTACAGATGGCGCAGGGAGTAGTCGCTGTCGTAGTTCGGGCGGGAGAACGTGTAGTCCAGGTCGTACCCGCTCGCGAGCTCGTTCGACAGCCGGACCGTCTCGCGGAACGCCGCGAGATCCTCCTCGACCCGAGCCGCGTCGACCAGCTCGAAGTCACCGTCAGGATGCTCGTCGGTCCACAGTTCGAGCTTCACCGGCTGCCCGGCTAGGCAGAGCTGGAACCAGTACCGCTCCACCTCGGTCAGATGCCTGACCAGCCCGATCAGTGTCATCACCGACGGATCGATACTCGCTGTCACCAGTTCATCACCGGTCAGCCCGGCGACCTTCCACAGCAGCGTGCCGCGGTGGTAGTCGAGAAAGCCCTGCAGAAGCTCGCGTTCCGGCGCGATCCGGGGCGGATCCACCCGGAAATCCTCGGCCGTCGTCACGCTGTTGAGCCCTCGGTATCGCAAATCACTCGGGTAAGCCCTTCTGGTGACGTACACTGTCGGTGACGGTCCGCCCAGTTCTGCCTCGGACCATTTGGCAGTCGACCCCCAAGCGCCGCGGCCCCTTGGCCGCGCCGGGCAGGACGACCCCCCGATTTTCCTTTGGAGTACCACTATGGCGGCACGCCGCCCCACGTCCAGTTCCACCACGTCTACCCAGCAGTCCCAGAACCAGCAGATTCAGAACAGGCAACAGCCCCAGCGCACCCAGGGTGAGGCCCCGGCGCGCTCCCGCCGCCGCCGTACCGGTGCCCGCGGCAACAGTCAGAGCCCGAACACTTCAGTCCGCGCCACGGAAGCCGCGCCGAGCACCTCGTACGACGAGGTCGAGGTCCAGCTGGCTCCGGACGGCCGGAGCTTCGCCGAGCTCGGTGTACCGGCCGTGCTGGTCACCGCACTCGCGGCAGCCGGGATCAACGACCCGTTCCCGATCCAGTCGTCCACGCTGCCGGATTCGCTGGCAGGCAAGGATGTTCTCGGTCGCGGCCGGACCGGTTCCGGCAAGACCTACGCGTTCGTCCTGCCGGTCCTGGCCCGGCTGGCCGCGTCCACGTCGAAGCGCCGGCCGAACCAGCCGCGCGCGCTGATCCTGGCGCCGACCCGTGAGCTCGCCACCCAGATCCAGGCCTCGATCACGCCGTTGACCGACGCGCTCGACCTCCGGACCATGACGATCTTCGGCGGTGTCGGCCACGGCCCGCAGATCACCGGCCTGCGCCGCGGCGTCGACATCGTCGTCGCCTGCCCCGGCCGGCTCGAGGACCACGTCAAGGCCGGTCACGCGAAGCTCGATGCCGTCGAGATCACCGTGCTGGACGAGGCCGACCACATGGCCGACCTCGGCTTCCTGCCGGCCGTTCGCCGGATCCTCGAGGCGACCCCGCAGCGCGCCCAGCGGCTGCTCTTCTCGGCCACGCTCGACGCGGGCGTCGACGTCCTGGTCAAACGGTTCATGAACAATCCGGTCACGCACAGTGTCGATTCGGCGCAGTCGCCGGTCGCGAAGATGACCCACCACGTGCTGCACGTCCAGCCCGACACCCGGCTGCCCGTCCTGGTCGACCTGACCGCCGCGCCCGGCCGGACGCTGGTCTTCACCCGGACCAAGTACGGCGCCAAGTCGCTCACGAAGAAGCTGATCGCCCAGGGCGTGCCGGCGGTCGAGTTGCACGGCAACCTCTCGCAGGGTGCCCGGACCAGGAATCTGGAGGCGTTCTCCGACGGCTCCGCGAACACCCTGGTCGCCACGGACATCGCAGCTCGCGGCATCCACGTGGATGACGTCTCGCTGGTGATCCACGCCGACCCGCCGATCGAGCACAAGGCCTACCTGCACCGCTCTGGCCGTACTGCGCGAGCCGGCGCGGAGGGGACGGTCGTCACTCTGATGACGGACGACCAGGTTCGCGACGTCCGGGACCTGACCCGCAAGGCCGGGATCGCCCCGACCGTCACCAAGCTCCGTACCGATGACCCGCTGCTGGCAGTGCTGGCGCCGGGCGAGCGGACCTTCGTGACCCCACCGGTGAGGTCCACCTCCGAGTCCGAGTCGGTACGCCGTACCGGTGGTGGCCGGGGTGCCTCGGAAGGACGGGGTCGCGGTGGAGGCCGTCGCCGCGCTGCCGGACCGAGCGCTGGACCGCGCAACGGCGCGAGCCAGGGAGCGCGGAACGGGGCCGTCCAGGGATCCAAGTCGCGCGGCAAGGCCCGCAGCGGTTCGGCCGCTCCCAAGAGTTACAGCACGACCACTCCGGGAGCGAGCAGTCGCCCGGCAGGTGCCGCCGCCTTCTCAGCCGGTGCAGGTTCCGGCCGCCGCGGCCGCTGAACTAGTCGATGAGAGCCGGGCCCGGTCAGGTAAATCTGACCGGGCCCGGCGTTCTGTTGCCCGGGGCACCTGGGCGGTACGGTTCGCTGGTGAACACCGTCGCGCAGATCTTCGTCGCCCTGGCAGGCGTCTTCCACCTCGCTGTCTTCGCCATGGAGAGCGTGCTCTTCCGCAAGCCGAGCACCTACCGGCGGTTCCTGATCAAGACCCAGGAAGAGGCCGACGTCGCCCGTCCCTGGGCCTTCAACCAGGGCTTCTACAACCTCTTCCTGGCTCTCGGTGCTCTCGGCGGCCTGATCGCAGGCGGCGACGAAGGCCACGCCATCGCTCTGTTCGCCTGCGCCTGCATGGCCGGCGCCGGCATCGTCCTGCTCGCTTCGGACCGCCGGATGGCCCGCTCCGCCGCCCTCCAGGCGGTTCCGCCGGTGGTCGCCCTGATCCTCGCCGCCGTGTCCTGAACTCTCAAGGCTGCTTGAAGGCGTCTTGACTTCAAGTGCAGTTGATGTCCGAGGGTGCTACCCATGACCACCACGGCGGACGATCCCACCACCGCGAAGGCCCCTGCACCGAAACCCGCTGGCGTGCTGTCGCCGGAGTACCGGGCTTTGACGGTAGGGATGGTCGCGTTGATCACCCTGGTTGCCTTCGAGTCTCTTGCGGTGACCACGGCGATGCCGACGGTGGCGCAGGCTTTGGACGGTCTGGCGTTGTACGCGCTGGCCTTTGGCGGACCCCTTGCCTCGGGTGTCGTGGCGATGGTGATCTCGGGGACCTGGAGTGATCTGAAGGGCCCGACGCGGCCACTGTGGCATGGGACCGCTTGGTTCCTCGGCGGCCTGGTGATCGCCGGGTTCGCGCCGACCATGGAGGTGCTGGTCGTCGGGCGGATCGTCCAGGGGTTCGGCGCCGGCCTGCTGACGGTCGCGCTGTACGTCGTGGTCGGGCATCTCTACCCGGCCGCGCTCCGGCCAAGGATCTTCGCCGCCTTCGCGACAGGCTGGGTGGTGCCGTCGCTGGTCGGGCCGGCGATCGCGGGACTGATCGTGGAGCACACCAGTTGGCGGATCGTCTTCCTCGCAGTACCGGCGCTGGCGATTCCGGCCGCGCTGGTGATGCGCCCGGGACTTGCCCATCTGGGCTCTCCGAAGCCAGCGGAGAAGAAGAGGCTCTGGGATCGGCGTGCGCTGTGGGCGGTCGCGGCGGCGGTCGGAGTCGGCCTGTTGCACTACGGAGGTCAGCAGCGCGGCGTTCTCCAGTTGGTCCTGGTGCTCGTCGGGCTGGGCGGAGTGGTGGCCTTCGCGCCGAAGTTGCTGCCCAGCGGTACGTTCGCGATCCGCTCCGGTCTTCCGGCGGTGGTCGCTCTGCGCGGGCTGGTCGCGGCTGCCGGTTTCGGGGCCGAGGTGTTCCTGCCGTTGATGCTGACCCGCGAGCGTGGCCTCTCGCCGTCGTTGGCGGGCCTCGTGCTCACTGTGAGCGCGCTCAGCTGGACCGCGGCCTCGTGGTACCGGGGTCGGCCGCACCAGCCGTTCGCGCCGCACGTCTTCCTGCAGGCGGGGATGGTCTTCATCCTGTTCGGGATCGCGCTCGCGACGCTGACGCTCAGCCAGCACGTGCCGGTCGCCGTCGGGATCCTCGGCTGGGGGCTGACCGGGCTCGGCATGGGGACCGTGTTCCCGACTGTCTCGGTGCTGGTGCTGG
>NZ_DASRXP010000668.1:0-2981 GCF_035687465.1 Kribbella sp. | reverse complement strand
GGAGACCGAGACGGAGACCGAAACCGTCGAGGAACCCGACGACGGCGGACTGGTCGGCGACCTGCTCGGCCCCTGATTACACCGATCGGGTGACAACCTTCAGGACGCTTTGTGCGTCACCTGTTCGGTGGCCGGTCGTTGGACCGGTCGCACGGTGTTCCTGATCCCCCAGCACAGAGGAAGCTCTCATGCCGCGTCCTACCCGCAAGAACACCCTGGCCACCCTCGCCGCCCTGCCGGCGGCCGGCGCTCTCGCGCTCGCGGTGCTGACCCCGGGTGTGGCCCAGGCAGCCACCGGCTATCACGCCGGCACGGCGAACATCACCGTCGAGGGCGAGACGATCAACGCCTGCCCGTACTTCAGCGTCTCGGCCATCACCGATGCGATCAACGACCGGGCCTCCACCGTGGTGGTCACCAACACCGATGTGACCGACGCTCTGGGCACGGGAGATCTGGGCGCTTTCCAGCGGTCCAACTGCCGACGCTCCGACGATGACAACGACAACCGCGACCGGCGCCGGGGAACCTCCGGCACCACCGTGATCGACTGCGACAACGACGATGATCAGGTGCGGGTGCTCGACACCCGCTACCGCGACTCCCGCGACCGGTACAACCAGTTCTACGACGACCGCTTCCGGGGCGACAACTCGCTGCTGAACCTCTCGGTCCTTCGCGGGCTCTACAACGACTACCTGCGCGAAGAGCGCACCTACCGGGACCGGGCCAACACCCGGCGTGAACGAATCGTGGTCGACTGCGGTGACAAGAACAGCTCCTCGGCCGCACCGGCACCGACGACGGTCAACAACTACCAGGTGGTTCAGGCTCCGCCGGCCGGCGGCACGGCCTCTGGTGGGGTCACCTACCGGGCGCCGCGTGGTGGAGCCGAGACCGGCCAGGGCTAAGGCCATGCGCAAGCCACTGATGATCTTCCTGACGGTGGCCCTGATCGTCTGCGGCGTCGGCCTCGTCGCGGTCGCGGCTCGACCAGATTCCAGTTCGGGGCTGGGTCTGGTCGAGCCAACCGCGCCCGGGGAACCCGACGCCGCCTGGCCGACCGGGCTGAAGATCACGCGGGGGACGCAGACCGTGCTGGAGGCCAGCGACAAGAACTGGCTGGCGCTCGGGCTGACCGACGCCAAGCACGCCACGAAGATCCAGCCCGAGGGGTCGATCCAGATCCCGCCGGTCACCTCCCCGGACCAGCTCGGCTGGTACTGCCTGGGCCGCGCGGCCGCCAACCCGACGGCCTCAACGCCTCGCTCGGGGCAGAACTGCCAGACCCCGGTACCCGGGACCCCCGGCGCGGCCGTCGTACTCGGGCACGTCAACGGCGGCGGCAAGCCAGGGGTCTTCGCGGCGCTGCACACGGTGAAGAAGGGCGACTCGATCCAGGTCGAGCGCTCCGACGGCCGCAGTGCCTGGTTCACCGTGTCCCGAACGACCGGACCGGCCGGCGTCTCCAAGGACAATTTCCCGACCCAGGCTGTCTACGGAGCCACCGACGACGCCGAGCTGCGGCTGATCACCTGCGGTGGCCGCCTCGACAAGGCCACCCACCGGTACCTCGACCAGATCATCGTCTGGGCCACCCTCGACCACACCAGGACGGCATCGTGACCTATGGACTCGGCCCTTCGGTGGGCTCCTACCAGCTCGGTCGGAAGAGCCCGGACCGGACCCGACCCAACGTGCTGCTCAAGCGGGTGCGTGGCGCGACGCTGAGCCCGCCGGCCGCCACGGATTGGGGCACCTCGGCGATGAACACGATGGCGATGAACGACCAGCTCGGCTGCTGCACCATCTCCGACAAGGTGCACGTGGTGACCAGCCAGCAGTACTTCGGGCAGGGCCGGACCGTGGTCATCCCCGACACCGAGGTGCTCAAGGCCTACCGGGCGGTCTCCGGCTACGTCCCGGGTAAGCCCCGCACCGACGTCGGGGCCACGCTGCAGGACGCCTTCGACTACGCCCGCAAGGTCGGGTTCTCCGACGGCTCGGTGACCCACCGGATCGAGGCCTTCGCCCAGATCGACGCGATCAGCAACCGGGGCGCCATCGACCACGACCTGATCAAGACCTGCATCGACTCGTTCGGGCACGTCGCGGTCGGGATGGTCTTCCCCGACTTCGCCATGGACCAGTTCGGCAACAACCAGGTGTGGGACTGGTCCTCCCGGGTGCGCTACCGCGAAGAGGGTGGCCATGACATCCCCCTGGTCGGCTACGGCGGCACCGGAGCGGGCGCCTACTACGACTGCTGGACCTGGGGCCGTCGCCAGCGGATCACCGTCCCGTTCTTCGAGCGGTTCTTCGAGGAGTTCTGGACCAGTGGCGAGAAGGACTGGCAGCGCCTAGACGGCTCGGTACCCAACGGGATCGACGGTCAGGCCGCGCAGGTCGAGTTCGAGCGGCTCATCGGCGAGGGCCCCGGCTGGGACGGCGCTCCGCCGGCCCCCGATCCGGACCCGGTTCCTGAGCCCGTGCCCGGCCCTGATGGCCCGGAGCCTCCCCCGATAGATGACCAGCTGGTGGAGGCGTTCGAGAGCTTCAGCGGCGTGTTCAGCGCCTGGCGCGGCGTGCACGGCAAGTAACCAAGGGGACTTCGATGGGAGAAGCGATCATGGCCCGTGAGTGGGACACCTTCGAGCTGCTGCTGCGCCTCGGTCACGCGGCTCGGAAGCTGATCGAGGAGACCGTCGAGGAAGAGGTGGAGAAAGAGGTCGAGCGCCGTGTGGAGCGCTACGTCCGCCGCTATGTACTTCCCTTGATCGCTGGGATTCAGGGGCAACTCACAACCTTAGGAGTGCACGTGTCTGATCTGACCGATGCCGTGGCGGATATGCAGGGTGCCGTGGGCGAGACCGTGACCAAGCTGGACCAGCTGGCCGACCAGGTGGAAGCCCTGGAGACCGGTGCCGGCGAGGCCAACCAGGCCGCCGCTGACATCCGGGGTGTGGCGACGGCGCTGCGCA
>NZ_DASRXP010000667.1:0-5955 GCF_035687465.1 Kribbella sp. | reverse complement strand
CGGTACTCGTTGAGCACCGTAGGCGCCTTCGAGGACGTGGTCGGCCGGGCGGCCGAGTTGGGCTTCACCGACGTGATCACCCACTGGCCGCGGGCTGAGGGCCCCTATGCGGGCAGCGAGGACGTGCTGGAGCAGGTCGCCGCCGAGGTCATTCCGCGGTTGCGCTAGTACGGCGTACGAAGGCCGGCAGCACGTACCAGAAGCCGATGAACCAGGCGAGCACGACCGCGACGATCACGAGCGCCACCGGGCGGGACGTGACCACGTCGATCGCCAGCAGCAGGCCGCCGCTGATCGCCAGCACCAGGAACACCATGCCGCCGCTGGCCATCCGGCCGGCGATCGGGATCATCCGGTCCCGCAGCCTCCGCTGGAAGACGATCCGGTGGAAGGACACCGGCGCGAGGAAGAGGCCCATCGCGAGCGCGGTCGCGATCAGGGTGCCGGCGAACACGTCGTGGGTGAAGGTGTCGGCGTCCTGGAACCGGTTCGTGAAGGCGATGCTGAGCATGAAGGCGAACAGGATCTGGGTACCGGTCTGGGCCAGTCGCAGCTCCTGCAGCAGTTCGTTCCACTGCCGGTCGAGGCGCTCACCCTCGTCCTCGTCCCGCCGGGTATAGCGGTCGGGTCGGATCTGCTCGGTCATCGGTCTCCTCGGTGGCGGTGGCCTACCGGTACCCCCGGTGCCGGAAGTGCGAACGGGCCGCACACCAAGCGGTGTACGGCCCGTTCTTTTTCGGTTCTTGAAGGAGTGATCCTCAGATCACAGCGGACGGATGTTCTCCGCCTGCAGGCCCTTCTGTCCCTGGGTGATCTCGAACTCCACCCGCTGGTTCTCGTCCAGCGAGCGGAAGCCCGAGGTCTGGATGGCCGAGTAGTGCGCGAACACGTCCGCGCCACCGTCATCCGGGGTGATGAAGCCGAAGCCCTTGTCAGCGTTGAACCACTTGACAGTACCGACAGCCATTTGTGTCTATCTCCTTGATGGCTTGTAACAAACCGCGACCCACACCTCATGAGCCACGTGTCGCCGAAAGGCCCCAGATAGACAGAACCGGCCATGCAGCACAGCGAAAGTCAATGGGAGTCCAAAACTGCAACGCGACAACTGTAGCCGATCTGGGGCCTTGCGGAAGGGGTGACCAGGAACACGTGTCGCCCAAAGTCGCAGCCCGCCACGCTCCGTGATCGTTGCCCAGGGCCCGCTCGCACGGGGTCACGGACCGGCCCGGCCAGGCCCGAAGACAACGAAATCCACGCCGACCTGCTGTTTCGTCTCCGGGCCCGGTTGTGCGCAACGGTTCCGGGCACCGACAAGGAAGGACAAAACGCCCTGTACGCCGGGTAATGGCGCGGCCGGTGTGGTGAACTCGCTCGGCGTGTCGCGCAGACCTGGACATCGGCGCGGGGAGCCGCGAAGGTTTGGTACGACGTCGGCTGGAGGCCCACCTTGTTCCTCAAAGTGACCCGCACCGGCGGCTTCGCCGGCCTGAAGGCGAACGGCGAACTCGACACCTCGGCGCAGCCGGATACCGAACGCCTCGAGCAGGTTGTCAGCGGTCTCGACCAGTCCCGCCTCGGCACCGGCCAGCCCAGGCCGGACCGCTACATCTACCGCCTCGAGGTGCGGGACGACGCGGACGACCAGCCGGCCCGGCTCACGATCACCGTCGCCGAGCAGGACCTGGACGAAACCACCGCCTGGCTCCTGGACCGGGTCCTCCAGTCCTAGGAGCGCAGGCGGCGGAACAGCTCAACGCCAGTTGATCTCCGGGGCGCGGTAGAAGTTCACGCTGAGAGCGTCCCAGCGAGAGCCCTGCGCACCGAGGCGATCCTTGTAGGCGGTCCAATCGAGCGCGGAGGCCTGCGACCAGCCGAGCTCGGCGATCCCCGGCAGCCGCGGGAACGCCATGTACTCGAGCTTGTCCAGGTCGTCCAGCGTCTCGGTCCAGATCGGCGCCTCGACCCCGGCGATCGCGCTCTCCGGCAGGTTCGGGATCAGCGTGGACGGGTTCCAGTCGTACGCCGTCTGCACGCTGACCAGACCGGCCCAGTCCTGCCCGTACGGGGTGCTCTCGTCGTACTTCATGTCCAGGTAGGCCCGGTTGGCCGGTGACATGACGACCTTGGCGTTCTGGGCCGCTGCCTTGCGGGCCAGCTCTTGCGAGCGCGCGTCGTCAGTACCCCAGTACTGCGCGATGCTGCCCGCCGGCAGTGGGGTCTCGGCGATCTCCTGCCATCCCATCACCCGCTTGTTCTGCTGGGTGACGAGTGCGGCCGCCTTCGGGACGAAGGTGAGGTAGTCCGAGTGCGGTGTGGAGTGTGCCTCGTCGCCGCCGAGGTGGAGGATGTCGCCCGGGTTCTGCTCGGCTACCTCGCGGAACACGTCGCCCAGGAAGTCGTAGGTGACCTCCTTGCCGACGCAGAGCGAGCTGAAGCCGACCTCGGTTCCGGTGTAGAGCGGCGGAGCCACGTTGTCGCAGTTCAGTTCGGCGTACGACGCCAGCGCGGCGTTCGTGTGACCAGGGGTGTCGATCTCGGGGATCACCGTGAGGTAGTGGTCAGCGGCGTACCGGATGATCTCGGCGAACTCCGCCTTGCTGTACGAGCCGCCGGGTGTGCCGCCGACCTCCAGGCTTGCCCCGTACGTCGTGAGCCGTGGCCAGCTGTCCACCTGGATCCGCCAGCCCTGGTCGTCGGCCAGGTGCAGATGCAGCTTGTTCAGCTTGTAGAGCGAGATGAGATCGATGTAGCGCTTCACCTCCGCCACGGAGAAGAAGTGCCGGGACACGTCGAGCATGGCGCCGCGATACCCGAACCGCGGGGAGTCGGCGATCGTAGTACCGGCGATGGTCCACGGGCCGGCCTGGCGGGTCGCAGCGTCGGCCTTGGCCGGCAGTAGCTGGCGCAGTGTGCTCACGCCGCGGAACAGGCCTTCCGGCGTGGCTGCTGTGATGCTCAGGCCCGAGCGGTCGGCGCGCAGTTGGTATCCCTCTGCGCCGAGTGAGGCAGGGCCCTTGCTGGACAGCTTGAGGGTGGTCAGGCCAGGCAGTACCGGGGTCACCGGCAGCGGGTAGCCCGTAGAACGCCGTAGCTGTGTCGTGAGCTGGTCGGCGATCTTCTTGGCAGCACGGCGCTCACTGACGTCCGAGTCGACGCCGACGATCGTCCACGGCTGCAGGGTGAAGCTCTGGCCGGGCAGCGCGCGCTGTGAGGTCGGCTTCGGGATGAGTGCGGATGGTGTCGTTGCCTGCGGCTGAGCCGTGGCGGGGGCGGGTACGAGTAGAGGCGTCGCTAGCAGGGCGGCAGTGAGGAGGCCGGCGAGCGAGACCTTGCGACCGGGGCGGGCAAGTCTTCTCATGACCGGAAGTGTTCGTCTGCACACTGGATGAGTCAAGATCATTCAGACAACTTCCTGCATTAGTCGTACTTGCGGGCCATCGCCAGGGCTCGGGGGACATAGCTGGCGCCGAACATCACCGTGTGCGTCAGCAGTGGATGCAGCCGGTGCAGACCGACCCGGTCGCGCCAGCCGTCCGCGAGGCGGTGAGCCTCGTCGTAGGCGCGTAGTACGCGCTCTAGTTGCGGCATGCCGAACAGGCCGAGCATCGCCAGGTCGGTCTCGCGATGCCCGCCGTGCGCCGCCGGGTCGATCAGGTGGACGCCGTCGGCACACCAGACCACGTTGCCCGACCAGAGATCGCCGTGGATCCGGCACGGGCGCTCCGCCGGGTCGTCGTACGCGCCGCTCTCGAGCTTGCGGCAGAGCCCCTCGAACACATCTAGCTCATGCCCATCGATGGTGCCTTGGTCGTACGCCGCTCGCAGGTACGGGCGGATCCGCAGGTTCGAGTAGAACTCGCCCCAGGCCTTGGTCGAGTGCAGCGCGTGCGGCAGTTCGATCGTGCCGATGTAGCCGTCCGCGGACCACCCGTCAGGCGGTACGCCGAAGTGGTGCGCGCCGGCGTCGTGCATGACGGCCAGGCGCCGGCCGAGCTCGTCAGCGGCCGAACCGGTCGGTGGCACGGTCTCCAGCCGGGGGGTCGCCATGTGCGTGGGGGAGACGTCCAGGGGTGGAACCACCGGGACGCCACCGGGCACGGCCAGCCAGCGCAGGCCGGCGGCCTCGACCTCGAAGAAGCCAGGCGGTGCGTCGTGCCTCTCCTTGACGAAGGCCTCGGGCGGGACGCTCATGACGGGCACTCTGCCAGGTCGCATCCGGCTGACCAGTCAACAAGGCGTGTCGAAAGATGCGAACTGTCGGTCCGACCTGACAGTGTTGGCGGCCGGATCGTAAACAACCACGGAAGTTGGGGAACAGATGACGCAGGTGGCAGAGCAGCCGGGCACCAGTGCCGGGCGGCTCGGCTCGGTGGTGCTGGACTGTCCGGACCCGCTCGAGCTTGCCCGGTTCTACTCGACGCTGTTCGGTCTGGAGATCGACGAGCACGGTGACGACGACTGGCGGAGCCTCAGCGGCCCCGGGTCGACGCTCGGCTTCGCGACACTGGCCTTCCGGCGCTCGGAGGACTACGTTCCAGCGACCTGGCCGGGGGCTGAAGACAACCAGTTGCATCTCGACCTGATCGTCGAGGACCTGGCCAGCGGCCACGCGACCGTGGTCGCCCTCGGCGCCGAGCCCCTCGACCCGGTCGATGCCCCACCAGCGCAGAGTGCCCGCGGCTGGCGCGTCTATGCCGACCCGGCCGGCCATCCCTTCCGCATCTGCCTGGAGTAGCCGACCGGAAGTTCCGGAACCAGGCTCGGGGAACGTTCCCTTGACAGCCGGGGCGAGGCGGGTCACGCTCTGGGAGAGCGCTCTCTCCTCCAGGAATTCTCCGCCCCGTCTCTCCTGATTGGTTCCCCCATGCTCAGACATCCGTCGGCCGGAGCACGCTCTCCGGCGATCTTCCGTCGTCCCCTGACCCTGCTCTCGGCCGGAGTTCTGCTGGCCGCGGCGTTCGTGGTCGCACCGCCCGGCACTGGTGATGCCGGCGCGGTCGCGACCCGCGCGGCGGCCTGCGGCAGCACCAATGTCGCGCAAGGAAAAACGGCCACCGCTTCCTCGACCGAGAACGCCGGCCTGCCCGCGAGCGCCGCTGTCGACGGGAACGCGGGCACCAGGTGGGCGAGCGCCTTCTCGGATCCCCAGTGGATCCAGGTCGATCTGGGGTCCACCCAGCCGGTCTGCCAGGTCGTGCTGACCTGGGAGGCGGCGTACGGGCGGGCCTTCCGGATCGAGGTCTCGGGCAACGCGTCCACTTGGACCCAGCTCTACTCGACCACCACCGGCCCCGGGGGAACGCAGACCCTCGACGTCACCGGCAACGGCCGCTACCTCCGCATCACCGGCACGCAGCGCGCCACGGGGTACGGCTACTCACTCTGGGAGGTCGCCGTGCGCACCACCGACGGCGGTGCCGGTCCGGTCGTGCCGCCGACCGATCCCCGCAATCCCGACTTCGGCCCGAACGTCGACGTCTTCAGCCCGACCAGCAACCAGACGGAGATGCAGAACCGCATCAACGCGATCTCCGCGCAGCAGCACACCAACCAGTTCGGCACCCAGCGCTACGCGACCTTGTTCAAGCCCGGCACCTACAACGCCGACGTCAACCTCGGCTTCTACACCCAGGTCGCCGGACTGGGACTCTCCCCGGACGACGTGAACCTCAACGGCCATGTCCGGGTGGAAGCAGACTGGCTGCAGCAGGGCGACGACCCGAACAACAAGGGCAACGCCACGCAGAACTTCTGGCGTTCCGCCGAGAACCTGGGCGTGACCGTGCCGGCCGGGCAGATCGAGCGATGGGCGGTCTCGCAGGCGGCGCCGTACCGGCGGATGCATCTGAAGGGCGCCGTCGAGATGCAACTGTGGAACGGGTACGACGGCTGGGCCAGCGGCGGTCTGTTCGCTGACACCAAGATCGACAGCACCGTCGTCTCCGGCTCGCA
>NZ_DASRXP010000666.1:0-19322 GCF_035687465.1 Kribbella sp. | reverse complement strand
CACCCGATCAACCACTGCATCAGCTAGGTCCTCCCCGACTGGTAGCTCACCTGCAGCCGGCGCCCCGGAGTACTGGTCCCGTAACTGATTCATCACCGCCCGGCGCGCGATCGTGAACAACCAGGCCGCAAACCCCTCCGGCTGCCTGAGCCGCGGCAACCCCTTCACCACCGCCACCCAAACTTCCTGCGTCACGTCATCGGCGACCTCGTCCTTCCCGAGCATCCGCCGCACATACCCCCAAACAGCCTCATGCCACCCCCGCACCAACTCCGCAACGGCCTCCCGCTCCCCCACCTGCGCCCGAACGACGACCCCGACCCACTCCCGCTCCACCCCTCACCTCCTCCTCCGCTCGCTCTCACCCCTACAGTCGCCCCCCACCCCACCCAGGTTCACGCCAACCTCCCTCCTCCTTCTCGAACACGCCCAGCTCCCGCCCCGCCCTCCCGCTCCCTCCCCGATTTCATCTCCGCCCACAGACTCGCGTATCCTCTCCGCTTGGAGGATTCGCCTAGAGGCCTAGGGCGCACGCTTGGAAAGCGTGTTGGGGGCAACCCCTCACGAGTTCGAATCTCGTATCCTCCGCCACTCCCCGAGTGGCCACCCGATCGGTGTTTCCGCCGGTCAGCGCACTATGTGGTCACTTGCAGGGGACGAACACAGAACGGCCCGGTCGCATCAGCGACCGGGCCGTTTTCGTGCTTAGTCTCAACGGCAGTCTCAACAAGCCGTCTCAGGCGGACATTTGCAGGGGCCTCGTGACATGGCCATGCAACGAGAGGATGCTGGGGAGAGGTTAGGGGGTCTCCGATGCCGGAACCTGGTCGACGTTGGATGTCGGGAGCTGCCGAGATATTCTTCATCAGCACTGGCCTCCAGATGCAAAATGGCCAGCTCGTTATGGTGCCGCAAGGGGGCGCGCTCGTTCGCATCTACAGTCAACTTGAGGTCCGCCGGATGCTCATCCTCGTAACCAACCCGGGAGAGCGCAGAGCGCGGCTGACGTTCACGCCCCGCACTGAGACGGCTCCAGGCGATGAACCTAGACGCGCCGTGGTGACAGCCAACGGCCGCGAAGTCGATCCAAAGACA
The DNA here is from genome assembly GCF_035687465.1 of Kribbella sp. Classification (NCBI taxonomy): domain Bacteria; kingdom Bacillati; phylum Actinomycetota; class Actinomycetes; order Propionibacteriales; family Kribbellaceae; genus Kribbella; species Kribbella sp. Next base: position 18,227 of record NZ_DASRXP010000666.1, on the reverse strand, counting down.
CGCACATTGCAGCTCGACGCACACAGAACCCGCGTCGTTGAGGTAGTCGTTCGGGGCGGGGGTCCAGGACCCGACGGAGTGACCAGGTCGATCGTCTGGCTCGAGATTGAGAGCGATCGGGACGTGATCCCGAGTGGTGAACTTCGCACCGAACGCACAACAGGCAACGCAGAAGACTTACATGAGGGTCTACCGATTCACTGGGACTCGCAACCCATCAGCTGGTTCCAGGTACGCCCGCCTCCACCGCAACTCCCTGGAGGCCCCCAGCCAACACCCGGCACAGTCGGTACCACTGCCACCCAGCGCGGAGGCTGACTCTTATCTCTGTGACCGAGCCCTGGACTACGTATGGACGCGTACCCGCCCTGCATGATGTTTCCGCAGGTCAAGCGCTGGTATCGGGTATCGGGCCCTCTCACGTTTCGAATATGTCTTCTGCCGAGAGGCATCCGCCACTCCACGAAAAAGCTGCGGGACGTAGCACACAGGTATTCGCGCGAATCCGCTGGACTATCAGGCCGCCAAGGATGGGGACCCGAGGACGCGCGTGATCGACCGACTCGTCGATGACCTGCGAGCCGGGTCCTAGTTACTTGCGGGATCAGTCCATGCGAAAGGACGGGTAGTCGCTGGCGGCGATTCGCGACGCAGGTTGGCCACACACGCGGAACTCGCGCGGGAGACGGCCTGGGCGTATGACTAGGCGCAGGTCAGCGCGTACCGCACAGCCGCTTTGAAAAGACGCCGTTCAGTCTCAAAGGTAGTCTCATCCGTCTGCGTCTGGGGCCGTTCATCTAGGTTCAGCTATCGAGCAGTGACGCCCTCGACACTGCCGACGGATCTTCCTGAACGCACAGTGTCGGTCGTGGAAAGCGTGTTGGGGGCAACTCCTCACGAGTTCGAATCTCGTATCCTCCGCCACTCCCCGGAGTAGAGAAACCGCAGTTCAGAGCGTGGTTTCAGCCCTCTGAGGGACGAGCAGAAGGTGGGCCGGTCGCCAGCGCGACCGGCCCGACTTCGTAGTGGCCGAGAGCAGGCCGCCGATGCGGGTGGCTAGATGGCTGGCGCCTGGCGACGCCGGTACAGCCACATCGCACCGAAGGCGATGGCCGCGCCGCCGACCGCGGACGCGCCGGCCTGCAGAACCTCAACACTGGTGTCGTCCGGTGCATTGATGACCGGCGCAACCTGGAGACGAGGCACCTCGTACCTTGGGTCGTAGTTCGTGTAGTTCGGCGGCCCCTGGTTTTGCGGCGTGACCGTGGTGGTCCGCGGTACGTCGTCGGGAACCCGGGCCGGTGCTTCGGTCGCGGTCAGCCCGATGGCGCCCAGCGCGAGTGCCGATACGGCCAGAGTTGTGAGGGTGCGATTCATGACTTCCCCTATGGGTCGTAGCGGCGGGATTGCCGCTCTGGGCTTCAGATTCCCTCTGTGCCGCAACGGCCACATCGGGTACGAGTCCTTAGAAGCGGCGGGCGAACCCTTAGATTCGCGGCACGGCTGGCTGCGGTGGTGCAGACATCTGATTCGTTTCGGCGGAGACTGCTGAAATGGGTGGGGTTGCAGTCCCGTCGCTGCCGGGTATCGCAGGTCGTGTCGAGGAGGGGGAGGTCCTCGCGGGGGCGATCAGCGCTGCCGTCGGGCGACGACCGTCTGCGGTGTTCGTGCACGGGGAGGCGGGCGTGGGTAAGACGCGCCTGGTACGCGCTGTATGTGACAACGCGGCGGCAAGTGGCGCGGCGGTCTTATGGGGTCGTGGTGTTCGATTTGGTGCGGTCGACGCGCCGTACGTCGCGCTGATCGGTGCGTTGGAGGGCTGGCTGGAGTCGGCCGAGCCGTCGGAGAGGGCCAATGCGCTGGAGGCCGTCCCGGCCGCTGCCGAACTGCTGCCATCTTTGGGTGGGCAGCCGACGCGAAGCACGGTCCGGCTGCTTCCGGTGATCGACGGACTGCTGCAGGCGCTGGTTTCGCAGCGGCCGACGGTGCTGGTCGTGGATGACGTCCAGTGGGCCGACCTGGCCTCGCGCGACGCGATCACCTATCTGGTGGCCGGTTTCCGCAGCCAGCGGCTGACTGTGCTGACGACGTACCGCGACGAGGAAATTGCGGCCGGGGATCCGCTGAATGTCTGGCTGGCCGATCTGATCCGGTTGCCCTCGGTGTCGTCATTGCGTCTGACCAGAATGAGCCGCGACGAGACCGAGCAGCAGCTGTCGCTGTTGCTCGGCGGTCAGGCCGATCCGGACCTCGTGTCCGCGGTGGTACAGCGCTCCGACGGCAACCCCTATTTCACGGAACTGCTGGTCCATGGGCTGACGGCCGCGGACCAGAACCTGCCTGCCGATCTGCCCGCGGAGCTGACCGGCGCGCTGCTGGCCGCTTGGCACCGATTGGATGACCCGTCCCGCGAGGTGGTGAGACTACTGGCGGTCTGCGGACGCCCGGCCTCGGCGGACGATCTGGTCGAGGTGGCCGCGGCGCGCGGCATCGACGCCGAGAAGGTGACCGTTGCGCTGGTCGAAGCAACGAAGAACGGGATTTGCGTGGCACATGGTGGTGAGCTGTGCTGGTTCCGCCACCCGCTGCTCGCCGAGGTCCTGAACGCCACGTTCGTGCCCGGCGAGGCGGTGCCTGTCCATGCCGCCTGGGCCGAGGCGCTGGAGAGCCGAACCGGCACAGCCATCGATGAACTGCGCCGGGTCGGCGAGCTCGCGGGTCACTACGAGGGTGCCCACGATCGAGCAGCGAGCCTGGACGCGTCGCTGCGCGCTGCGGACCTCGCCAGACAGCTGAAAGCCATGCCCGAGGAGGCGGTGCATCTGCGCCGGGCAGCGCGTCTGTGGCCAACCGTCCACGCAGCAGATGCGCAACCGCCGGATGGTGAGCTCGATCTGCTCGAGCGCCTAGCCTCCGTATCGGATCTGGTCGGAGACGGCGAGGAGACGCTGGCTGCCTGGAGTCGCTCGCTGCAGCTCGTCGACGAACGCCGAGATCCTCTTCGGGCCAGCCGGATCGTGCGGGAAACGGCGCTCTCGGAGTTCTGGACGGGCCGGCGCAGCGGCCAAGCATTCGAGGCGCTCGAGCATGCCGTCAGACTCTCTGAGCCGTTCCCGGACAGCGCAGAGTATGCCGCCGCACTTGCTGAGCTCAGCATTGCCCACAATTGGACTGCTACGTCGTTCGAGTCTGCGCAGCTATACGCCGACGAAGCCGCCCGGGCGGCCCATCGCTCAGGATCGCATGACGCGTTGGCACGGGCCCACCGCGCTCTGGCCGAAGCGTACGGAAGGGACGAGCGCACCGATGCCGCCTCCGCTGAAGCCCTTCGCCACGCACGGCTCACGGGCCACCCAGGCCGCATGCTGCACGCCCGATGGGCCAGAATGGCCTACCTGGCCCCGCGCGGCCGCCTGGCCGACCTCGTGCAACTGGATGCCGACGGGCTGCGCGAGACGCTCGACGAAGGGGCCACCAACGTGGCGGCCTTCCACGCCGGCGACCTCGGCCGGTTTCTCCTGATCCTCGGACGCCATGCAGAGGCCGACCAAGCCGTCCGTACCGGACTGGCTCTCGCCAGGGTCGCGACCATGAGTGCTGTCGTCCGGCTGGCCGCAGCCCTGCTGGCCGCACGGCGAGGTCACCTCGACCAGGCTCGCTTGCACGTACAGCGTCTCCATGAGCTGATACCGGACCTCGAGCACCGCCCGGGGTTGTGGGCGCCTCCGACCCTCGCGGAATACCTGCTCGCCGAGAACCGGCCGGATCGAGCCCTCGAGCTGCTCGCGCACACGATGGCCGTCCAGATCGTCCGCCCGCGAGTTGCCGACGAGATGCTCATGCTAAGCGCACGCGCGGCCGCCGACCTCGCCGACCACGCACGAGACCGTCGTGACCGCGACGGCGTGACGCGCGCCCAACGATCGCTCGACGAAATCGTCGAGCGCCGCCGGGAGCTCCAACCGCCCCCGTTCGCTCGTATCACGAACGATGATCTGATCACCCCGGCCGTCGAAGCGCTCCACGCCGCGGAGACCGCGCGATGCCTGGGACAACGAGGGACCTCGACTCTCTGGGAGGAGGCGGCACGTCGCTGCGCCATTGCAGGGCTGCGCTGGGACGAGGCGGTCGCCTCCCGCCGCTGGGCACAGGCCCTGCTGACCGACGGTGCAAGCAAAGCCGCCATCGCGGTGCCGCTGCGATCGGCGTACCAGCTCGCCGACGAGATTTCTGCCGGCCCGCTCCGACACGAGGTCGAGAAACTGGCGACGGTTGCCAGGATCTCCCTCGATGAGCCGCACCCCGCTACGGCCGACACGCTCGACGATGCCCCGGAAGCCTTCAGTTCCCTGACTCGACGGGAGCGCGAGATCCTCGCATATCTGGTCGCCGGCCGGACGTACGCCGAGATCGCAGCTGCCTTGTTCATCAGCGAGAAGACCGTCAGCGCGCACATCTCGAACCTGCTTCGCAAAACCGGTACCTCGTCCAGACGCGATGTGGCCGCACTGGCCAGCAGACTCGGCTACCCGTAACCTCACTGAGGCTGTCAGGACCCAAACGACCAGAGGCCGTCCTCGACGGTGTAAGACGACGCAGTCAGCGGGTCAGGTCTTGCATGATGACGAAGGCGTTGGCAGCAGCCACGGTGCAGGGTCTGGCCGAGGTTGGTAGGAGTCAGCCGCCTCAGGCCGTGCCAACTGCCGTTCCGGGTAGAAACCAGGCTTACGGCCGCACGGTCTCTTCGTGCAGCCATGCTGGACTTCGGCCTATTGCGACTGCGCCGCACCCTGAGAACCCCAGCCTTCAGGTCAACGTCCGCCCACTTCAGCCCGAGCGCCTCGCCTTGGCGTAGCCCCAGTGCCAGCGCGATTGCCCACCTAGCACTGTTTCGATTCTTGCTCGCCTCCTCGGTCAACGCCTTGATCTCTTGTACCGAGTAAGGGTCGATTTCGTCCTCTTCCTCCAGGTCTTGCCACAGCCGCCCGCCAGACCGCGAACAGATCGACCCTGATGAACTGCGCACCATTCACTGAACTGCGCACCATTCACCGGCGCTACGCCGGCGCGCTGGCCCGCTCCCGCCAGGACAACCGCGACAGCAGCACCGAACTGGCCCGTCATGCCCGCACCCCGGCAAGACGTTTCGAAGAACACTGAATGGCTACCCCCGGTGGACTCCGAGTGCGAGGCTGATGCAGTGCTGTCATCCGACAGTTGCAGAACGAGAGGGAGCAGATGCAGACCAAACGCGTACTGGGGACCATCGCGGTGGGCTTCGCGATGATGGCAGCAGCCACACCGGCGGCACAGGCCGTCGAGGCGCAGGTCGTCAAAGCACAGCCTGCGGCGGTGGAGCGTACGGTTTCGGCACCAGCAGGTTGGCTTCTCGGCTGGCGCTTCTACTACAGGGACTACCCGAGCCCCGACGCGGCTTGGCAGCAGTGCGAGCACATGCGCCAGTTTCCCCCGCCTGAGGCCTCAGGCAAGCCCACTACCTGCGCCGGGGCAGAAGGAGTGGCCGGACCTGCCGTCGACTTCCTTTACCTGGCATAGCCAGGCAACGATCTTGTAGAACTCCAGGCGGGCTGCGGCCGCGGCTCGCCAGGTGTAGGGGGCTGCGAGCGCGCGGCCCCTCGCCTGGCGGTCGCGGCCGTTTGCTGTCAGCAAGGCGTAACCACGATTGCTTCGGTACAGCGCCTCGAATCTCGTATCCTCCGCCACTCTGATGAGTGGCCACCCGATCGGTGTTTCCGCTGGTCAGCGCTGTATGTGGTCGCTCGTAGGGGACGAACACACTGAGGGCGTTTCCTAGTCGGGAGCCGCCCCCCAACAGTCATTCCGTCTCAGTTGTCCCTACGCCGTGGCCAGACTCCGGCCGGACTTCGTCGTCAGCAGTGTGAAAGGAAGAGGCGCTTGATGAGTGAAGAGTTCTACTCGCATGCGAGGCTGTACGACCTGATGTTCCCGGGCGGTGGGCCTGCAGTCGATTTCTACCGGGCCGACGCCAATCGGCAAGGCGGGCGCGTATTGGAACTCGGGTGCGGCACCGGGCACAAGCTGATCCCCATCGCGTCCGACGGGCATCCGTGCGTCGGCATGGACTTCTCGTCAGACATGCTGGCTGAGGCTCAGCGTAAGGCGAACGAGCGCGGCGTAGCGGTGGAATGGATGCAGGGCGACATGCGGGCCTTCGATCTGGGCCGCACATTCAATTTCGTGTTCATCACAGCCAATTCCCTACTGCATTTGCAGAAGGCTGAGGATCTGGTGAGCTGCTTCCGGTCGGTTCGAAGACACCTAGCACCTGGAGCACGGTTCGTCTTCGATGTATTCAACCCGAGCGTGCGCCTCCTTGCCGAAGCCGATGGCGTGCGGCGAACCCGGGAGTCGTTGTCGTTCATGGATCCTGACCGTGGCAACGTCAGCGTCGATGTCGCTGAGATCTACGATGCGCCCGCGCAAGTTACCCGCGGGACGTGGTACCTCTCGACTGACTCCGAGCCCGACTTCGTCGTCGCACCGCTCGAAATCAGGAGCATCTTCCCGCAGGAGCTGCCGCTGCTCGTCTCGCTCGGCGGCCTCCGGCTCGTCGAGCGCTTCGGCGACTGGTCCGGTCGACCATTTGACGTGGATGCGCCGCTTCAACTCTGCATCTGCGAGTCCACGTGATTGAAGGCGAGAGCACAGTCTCGGTCAAGCAGATGAACCGCCTGGTCGGTGATGCGACCAGGCCGTTTTGTTGGAGGGCCCAGCGAGGTTCTCAACCTGAAGGCCGCTCCGTGGTACGGGCGCAGTACGGGCAGCGTGGCGACAGTGGTGATTCCTAGGTTTTGGTTCAAGCCGCGCCAGAAGCGGCCGTCCAAACCATCGAAGGAGTAGTTGTGGGCCTGTCTGTGCGAAGAGTGTCCGTGCTGGCGACGGCGCTCGCCCTGCTGATGTCGGCCGCCGTCGCGGTCCAGATGACAATCAGGGCCGACGCGGCGACCTGCGTCTTTTCCCGGACCGAATCTTACGGCGCAATTGGCGCCGGAGTTGGGTTCGGCCGCTTCACGTGGCCGGGCGGGAATGCCAAGGCGACAGTCACCTACAGGACCCCGAGCAGCACCAAGAATATCCGGATACGCCTGGAGCAGGGAGGAAACAGCACGTCGACCATCCTGCAGGGCAACGCGGGCCGCCAGGTCACGAAGACCGTCAGTGTGGGCTATCAACCGCGGAGCAAGACCATGCTGTGGTTCGAGCCGGCTGGCGACAGTCCCAAGTCCAGCCGCGTCATCTACTCCGTGTGCCTGTACAAGGCCTGATCTGGCTACGCCCTGGTTCGGGCGGTCGCGGCCTGGGTCTCTTGCCACCAATCGCAGGACACGCTGTGCACCAAAGCGCACCCCTCATCGCCTTCAAGGGGTGCGCTTTGATACATGGATCTATCGGAGCCACCTCGGCTACGGCGCCGGGTAACGACGCTGCGCCCACGTTCATCACGGCGCAGCTCGCCAGGCCGGCCTGTCATCACGGGATCTGGCGGCACTGGTCAGCGACGACGCGGTGGATGAGCTGACGCGCGGCGTCTACCGGCGGGCAGATGCCACCGAGACCGCCCACGCCGATCTGCTGGCAGTGCACACCCGGGCTCCCCATGCCGTCATCTGCGGAGAGTCCGCCCTCGCCCTTCACGAGTTGATCGACGACATACCTGCCGCCGTACACATCGCCGTACCGCGTGGCACCCGCCGGCCGGCAATCTCCTATCCACCGATCGTCGTCGCGCAGTATGCGCTCAGGGCCTTCGATCTCAACATCGAGCAATACGAGGCGGCCGCAGGAGAGTTCGTCAGCGACCTCCAACAGATAGCGCGTGAACTGAACGCCCTCTCCCTCATCCGGCCAGCCGTCGAGGCGGTGCTCGCCTGATGGTCATTCCCACCCGCGACACCACTGCCGGTCGGTGCTGGCCGACGGCGCGCCAGCAGAGGCCCTAGACATCGGTGAGCCGAAATCCACAGAGCCCACTGCGCCGTCTCAATTGCCGTCTCATTCGTCGCAGTTCGCGACCGGTAACCGACAACCAGGCGGCATCCCAATCATCGATAGCCAGACCGATCCTGATCAGCCACACATACCGACAGGTACGCTCACCCGGCGCCAACTGCGCCTATCAAGATCGATCACGGTTACAGGAGACAGGGATGCCGACTCACGAGTGGACTACGGCCAACGATGGCTACGGCTCGCCTCGGCGCCCCATGCGGAAGACTCGCCTGATCGTCGGCTTGGGTGTGCTGGCGTGCCTGGTCCTCTTCACCGTGCTCTACCTGATCGGTGTGCCAGGAGGGAGTACTCCGGTCCTCGACTCGAAGAGCTACAGCACCAACGTCGATTGCCAGGTGAACACGGTCGGATCGCAGAGCACGATAACGATCAGCGGCACGATTTCAGGCGACGCGACGAGCTACTCAGTGACCGTCGACGTCTTCGACGCTGCCTCTCGCCAGAGGATCGGCGGTCAGACCTTCGAGGTTCGCGGCACGACCACCTTCGGAGGAACCACCCCAGCGCAAGCTCCCATTGGGTCGGCCGGCATTGAATGCAAGATCGCCAACGTGTCCTGAGGCTTCCGGGAACGGCATGGCTGCCCTTCGGCATTGTGTGAGCGCCGGGCCAGAGAGTGTCTCAAAACGAGACGTCTGCCGGGCACGCAGCGCCATAGGTTTCGCAGTTGGGGGGATCTCCCGAAAGGAGCTTGCCATGACCACTATCCACGCCGATGCCCAAATCGCTCCAGAGGTCCATGCCACTGAGGCCGCGGTCCCGGCGGTGACCGGAGACCCGTCCCTGATCGGTCTCCCCAGTTTCATCGTGGGATCGGTCGCACTCGGTCTCGTCCTTGTCGGCTACGTGCCGGCGGCGGCTGTCGGGGCCTCGCTCGCCATCATCGTGGCCGCCACCGGTCTGGGCCTGGTGATCGCGGCCGTCTGGGCGGCCGCTGTCGGCCAGAGCGCGGTCGCCGGGGTTTTCGGCATCTTCGCCGGGTTCTGGCTGAGCTACGCGATGCTCGTACTGGGCCTGACGCACAACTGGTTCGCCATCGCGGCTGCGGATGCCGTCGATACGCAGGGCCTGTTCCTGATCTCGTGGCTGGTGGTGATCGGGATGCTGACCCTGGCCACACTCCGCCTACCGATCGTCTACACGGTGCTCTTCGCGCTCATCGAGATCGCACTGGTGCTGGTCTTGATCGGCACCCTGCAGGCATCAACGGGGGTGTTGAACGTCGCCGGTGTGGTGGTGTTCCTCTTCGCCGCGGTGGGTGTCTACCTGTTCTTCAGCTCAGCCTCGCAGTCGACAGGCGGTGGAGCGCTTCCGCTCGGACAGCCGCTTATCCACAGCTGAGTCGCAAACGAAGCCCTCGACCGGAACTCGGTCGGGGGGCTTCGTGGCGTCTTGGTCGGTTCTAGTCTCACTTGACGATTCAAAGGCGGCCACTGGTCGGCCGATGATCGAGCTCGGCGCGGAGAGCCTGAACCTCCGCCACCAGAGCGGCGAGTTGTTGGTCTCGGGTATCCGTTTCTACCTGCGCGGCTGTGCTGATCTGTTCGACGAACCACGAGGCAAGAGCGGCCGTGATGGTGCCGGCGAGGGCGATGCCGCCGATCATGAGGCCCACCCCGACGAAACGGCCTTCCGCTGTTGTCGGGAACCGGTCCCCGTAGCCGACTGTCGTGATCGTGGTGGCGGCCCACCAGATCGCATCTCCGAACGAGGCGATGTTGGGATCATCGCCGTGCCGCTCGGCGTCGAGTACCGCGAGGGCCGAGACGAACCCGAGGAGGCCGACGGCGCCGACGACGTACGCCGTGGCTCGGCCGCGCACAGACACCGAAGTCCGGTTCAGTCGGGCGAGGGCCGTCACGACCCGAACCGCCCGCAGCGGCCGGAGCAGCGGCAAGGCCAGGACCGCCAGGTCTAGTAGGTGGCCGCGGACGAACCGCCGTTTGCTGGGTGCGAGGGTGAGCCGCACCAGGTAGTCGAGACCGAACGCGATCCAGATGGTGACGTTCGCGATCGAGCATGCCCTGACCAACCCGGAAGGGAGGTCCGGGTCGAGGATCGGCCAGGCATACACCGCCAGGAACAGGACGGCGGCGCCAGTCAACATCCACGCAGAGCGCCGCTCGTAAACCTGCGCCCGCTCAACGCTCACAGTCAGCATGTGGCCAAGAACAACACGCGGCGACCCCGGCCGATACCCCGCGCTCCCCAACAGGCGGTTGAGCCCCCGCCGGTCGGGGGCTGGCATCAAGCTGCCTTCGGGGGTTTCGCCTACCAGTTGTTCGCCTAGCGTCTGTGTCCTATTTGCCGAGGTGGCTGAGGCTTCCCTCGGGGGTACTGCTCATTGTCGGGCGCGGCTGGGGGATCTGTCGCGACGACCTGCGAAGAGGACATCAGAGTGTCGATCAACTGGCGTGCGCCGATCACCTTGACAGTCGCGTTACTGACCGCTGTTCCGCTGCTCGTCACGGCGCCGCCTGCCTGGGCGAACGAGCAGGTCACGTCCACTGTGAGGATCAACGAGGTCGAATCCAACGGCGGTACGCCGGGCGACTGGGTCGAGCTTGTTAATACCGGTACGGCGCCTGTCGACGTGTCCGGATGGATCGTCAAGGACAACGACGACACCCACGCCTTCACCATCGCAGCCGGCACCACCACCATCGCCGCCGGCGCATTCCTGGCCGTCGACACCGAATCGGTCTTCGGGCTCGGCGGCGCCGACTCCGCTCGACTCTTCCTGCCAGACGGCACCACACTCGAAGACACCTACAGCTGGACCGCCCACGCTGCAACAACCTACGGCCGCTGCCCAGACGGAACCGGCACGTTCGAGACCACCACGTCGTCGACCAAGGGCGCGGCCAACGACTGCGCCGGTCAGGTTCCCGTTTCGCCGTGGCCGGGCGGTGCCGCACAGAGCACCGTCGACGACGCCAGCACGTTCGGTACCAACACAAGCGGGCTGGCCTACCAGGCATCCGGCAGTACGACGCCTGGCGTGCTCTGGGCAGTGAAGAACGGCCCCGGCACGCTGTACCGCATGGAGTGGGACGGGGCCAAGTGGGTGCCCGCCACGACAGACGGCTGGAACGCGGGCAAGGCGCTGCACTACCCGGATGGCACCGGTGATCCCGACGCGGAGGGCGTGACTCTGACCGCGGCCGGTCTGGCCGGCGGCGTGTTCGTCTCGACCGAGCGCAACAACAGCAACAGCAACGTCAGCCGTCCCGAGGTACTGCGCTTCGACCCGACCGGTACGGCGAACAGCCTCACCGCCACGAAGGAGTGGAACCTCACCGCGGACCTGCCGCCGGTAGCCGCGAACAGCGGGCTGGAGGGGATCTCCTGGATCCCCGACTCGTTCCTCACCTCGCACGGCTTCTTCGACGAGCACACCGGAGCGGCGTACCAGCCGAGCACTTATCCCGGCCACGGCGACGGCCTGTTCTTCGTCGGGCTCGAGGGCAACGGCACGATCTACGCCTACGCGCTTGACCAGGTCGGCGGCCGGTACACCCGGGTCGCCACGATCGCGAGCGGGTTCCCCGGCGTGATGGACCTCAACTTCGAGCCCGAGACGAACCACCTGTGGGCGGTCTGCGACGACACCTGCAGCGGCCGTACGGCGACCCTCGGCATCGCCGCCGACGGGAAGTTCGCCGTCACCGAGCTGTACGAGCGGCCGGGCTCGATGCCAAACACAAACAACGAGGGATTCGTGATCGCGCCGCAGTCGGAGTGCGTGGACGGCCACAAGCCCGTCTACTGGTCCGACGACAACGACCTCGACGGGCACGCATTGCGCAGCGGCACACTCAACTGCACCGCGGACGACCTTGACGCGGACAACGACGGCGTCAACGACACCATGGACGTGACGTTCCCGCCCGGTACTTCGCAGTCGGGCAACCCGGCCAACGAGACGTTCTCCGATGCGCTCGCCGGCGGTACTACGTCGGGCACGATCCTGAAGCGCAACGGTCGCGTCCTCACGGTTTCTGATGCGGACAACCCTGCAGGAGTACTGGTCAACGTCGGGGCGGGGGATGTCCCGGCGCAGTTCCAGTTGGCCGGTAGCGGCGCGACGATCACGCTGGGACAGGGCTCCTACGAACTCAGCGGCTCCGCGAAGACCAGCACGATCACGACGGTCGATGGCGAGCGAGCAGTGGTCAAGGTGAACGTGAACGGCGTGCCGATCTCGCTGACGGTCGACCAAGGCGGGTCGGTCACCTTCACCGAGACGTCGGCCAACGGCAAGGTCACCGGGCTGACCGGCATCCAGCAGACCGGCACCGTCGGCGTCCGCGCGGACAGCATGCCCGCGACTGCATGCGCCGGAATCGCGATCCAGAACGTCCTCGTCGCCACGACCGGCAACGACCGGATCTCTGGTGCCGCCGGCAACGACCTGATCATCGGGCGAGGCGGCAACGACACGGTCAACGGCAACGGCGGCAGCGACTGCATCACGACGGGCAGCGGCAACGACCAGCTCACCACCAGCGGCGGAGACGACTGGATCGACGCAGCCGGCGGCAACAACGTCATCAAGGCCGGCGACGGCACCAACACCATCGCGACCGGGTCGGGCAACGATCAGCTCACCGCGGGTGGTGGCGACGACTCGATCGAGGCGGGCGGCGGCAATAACGTCGTCACTGCCGGGGGCGGCACGAACACCGTTGCGACCGGGTCGGGCAACGACAAGGTCGCCACCGAGAGCGGGAACGACCACATCGACGCGGGTGGTGGCAACAACGTCGTCGGCGCCGATGGCGGCGACGACAGGATCAAGACCGGGAACGGTAACGACAGCATCGACTGCGGTGCAGGCTCGGACGTGGCGCAGGCCGGAGGCGGCAACAACGCCAACGCCGGCAAGCGGTGCGAAGCGTTCAGCAACTGAGAAACCGTGCGGGGTAGGGCCTGGCGCCAGGCCCTACCCCGCACGCAAAAGCTGACCTCCGTAGGATCATGGTGTGGCGCTGATTCACCGGGCTAAGATCCGGCCTTCGAAGATGGAACTGATCGCCGGCTGGCTTCCGAGCCGGCCCTGGTACGCCGGCGGGGCGGATCCCGAGGTACAGCTCTTAGGGTCGTACCGCTTCGACGATCCGGCTGGTGAGGTCGGCCTCGACACCCACCTGGTCCTTGCCGACGGCGCCCAGATCTTGCAGGTACCGATGACCTATCGGGCCGCTCCCCTGGAGGGCGGTGAGCCGTGGCTGATCAACACCACGGAGCACACCGTCCTGGGCAAACGCTGGGTCTATGACGCTTGCGGGGATCCTGTCTACGCGAATGCCCTGGCCGCCGCGATCCTGGCGGGCGGCGTACAGGCTGAGGAGTACTTCGAAGTCGACGGCCGCCGCGAATTCCGTACGCCGACGGCCCAGGTCACCGGAAGCGGCGACCGCACTCAGCAACTCGCAACCGTCGACACGGTGGCGGACCTGTCATCTTCAACCGACGGCGCCGTCACCACCATCCGCGCAGCCGGATGGGAGCTCAGCATCAACCGAGTGATCGACCTCAAGGCCGACGCGGCCGGCGACAACACACTCACCGGCACCTGGTCCGACCAGGCAACCCCCGTCGTCCTCGCAACCGCCCGCCTCACCTGAGCTCAGCTGGCCGGCTGGACGATCCAAGCGGCTGCATTTTGCCGGGCGAAGTCCTGGAAGGTGATCGGCGGCCTCCCCGTGACCTTCTCGATGTCGTCATTCGGCCGGGAACCGTTGCCGGAAATGATGGCCCCGGTCAGCCAGCGGAGCATCACGGCGTAGTCGGCGGGGACGAAGCCGGCTGCGACCGCACCGCCGATCCATGCGTCAGCGTCGACGTCGTTGTGGATGACGGGTCCGCCGGTCACCTCGGTGATGATGTCGGCGACCTCGCTGACCGTGAGCGCTTGAGGGCCGGTCGGCGCGTACTGCGCGCCGGCGTGGGCGTCTGGCGCGATCAGTGTCTCGACCGCGACCGCCGCGATGTCGCCGGCATCGACGAAGGCTTCCGCGCCGCCGCGGGTCGGCAGAGTGATTGCACCTTCGGCGACCGGCACGTGTCCGTCACTGAAGTTCTGCATCAACCAGGCAGGCCGCAGGATGGAGTGTGTGAAGGTCTCTCGGGACGCGAGGTCGAGTTCTACGGCCGGGATGTCGACCTCCGGTGGCGCCTGGTCACCGCCGTACACGCTGAGGTACGTCACGTGCCGCACCCCGGCTCCCGCGGCAAGATCAAGAAAGTCGGACACCAGGCCGGCGTACTCGACTCGGTTGATGGGCGTGACGAGGTAGACGCGGTCGACACCTTCCAGGGCCCGGGCATGCGTACCCGGGTCGTCCCAGTCGAACACCACGTCGGCGCCGTGGCGCGAGGCTGTCCGCGCCTTCAGACCCCGCTCAATGAGTTTCTGTGCCACCAGCGATCCGGTTCGTCCGGTACCGCCGAGCACAAGTGTCGTCTGCTCTGATTCGTCCATGCCTCCACGGTGAGGCCACGAGTGGAGCGGATCAATGCTCGATTCTCTCGGTTCTTTGTTCCAAACGCTCAAAGGATTGAGCACTGTGATTGCCCTGCTTAATGTGGGCGCATGGATCTGCTGGGCGACCACCTCGCGAGGGCGCGCGCCTCGAACGCTGTCTTCGTCAGAACCGTGGCCGCCCCTCCCTGGGGACTGCGGCTGGCCGGCTCGATCCAGCTCTCCGTCCATACCGTCGTACGGGGGCGGGCGTGGCTGTGGTTCGACGACGAGTCTCTGACCCCGGTCGAGCTCGCGCCCGGCGACGTGACGCTGGTCCGCGGCGGCCCCGATCACTACATCGGCCATGAACCGGGCGCCACCTGGCTCGAGCCTGAGGAGTTCCGGGCCTGTCACTCGCGCGACGAATATGCGGACGACCCACGGGCGACGGTTTTCCTTTGTGGCGCCTACCGTTTCTCGGGGGACGTCGGCAGCGGCCTGCTCGATGCGCTGCCCCAGGTGCTGCCGCTCTCGGCGGCCGTCGGCGATCCCCTCCGCGACGTGATCGGCCTGCTGTCGAGCGAGCTCGCTACCGCTGCGCCAGGTCAGCCCACTGTGTTGGACCGGCTCCTCGACATCCTTCTGGTTCTCGCCATCCGTACCAGCTTCCGGCAGAGCCCCACCGCACCTCGCTGGTACCGGGCGTCGGCGGATCCCCGGCTGAGCGCGGCGTTGCAAGCCATCCACGAGGATGCCGCGCACCCCTGGTCGGTCCCCGAACTCGCCGGGATCAGCGGACTGTCCCGGGCGGCCTTCGCGCGAACCTTCCGGGAGGCACTCGGCCAGACTCCGATGCAGTACCTGACCGACTGGCGAATGACCCTGGCCCGGGATTATCTACGCAATGGCGAGCTGGGCCTGGCCAAGATCGCTGAGGTGACCGGCTACGGCTCGCCGTACGCGTTCGCCACAGCCTTCCGGCGCCATCACGGAACCCCGCCCGGAGCATGGCGGCGACAGGAACTGGCCCACACCAGCAATCCGCTAGCTGCCCACTAGCGAAGCGCGACCCGTCGCGGGCCACACCTCGACCGCCGAGTCAGAAGCAGCACAGCTGAGCTCGGTGACGTCGTAGAACTGGGCAGAGCCGTTGTCGACAGCAACGATCAGGGGCTGCCCCGGGCCGCCGTGAATAGATATCGTGCGCAGACGACCAACGTGGGAGGCAGTCGTGAGTGTCGAGGACGAGGTTCTGGCGGTATCCGCCGCCTGGGACGTGGCGTTGATCGGCAACGACGCCGACGAGGTAGCTGGCTTCATGGCGGACGGCTGGGTCTATGTCGATGCCGACGGCATCACATCGAAGGCCGACGTCGTCGGGTGGATCAGGTCGGGACGGCTGCGCCATGACCTGATGGAGGCGACCAGCGCCCCACGGATCGCGGTGCACGGGAGCACCGCAGTACTGACTGCCCGCAAGGCGAGTGCCGGTGCGTGGGACGGTCAGACGTACACCGTCGTCGAGTGGATCTCGGAGGTGTACGCCCGGGAGGACGGGAAGTGGCTCTGCATCCTGAGCCAGAAATCTCCTGCGGGATAACCCTTGTCGGTGAGTGCAACAAGTGGCAGGTCGGGGCCATTTTGTGGGTCAGTGACGCGCTGGTGGTGAACAATAAGGATTCGCCCCGTGTCTGTGCGTGACAGGAGAGACCAGGATGGATTACCCGTCGTACGTCGTCCCGCCGTCCGCGCCGAGTGCCGCCCGGACCCAGGATCCGGTAGCTGTTGCACTGGGCAACGCATCGCTGCTCGGGGTCGGGTATCTGATGCTGCGGCGATGGACGCTCGCCGTTGCCAACCTCGTGGTCACCGCCGCGCTCGTCACCACCGTGGTCATGGTCGAGAAACCGTGGTGCGAGATCGCCGTGGTCGCCTGGTGGCTGGTCGTCATCGCGCACGGGTGGTACCTGGGTTCGCGCGGCCAGCGGGCCACGGATCGCGGGCGGCGGCTCGTCGCGCTGATCGTCACGGTCGAGGTGCTGCTGGCCGTGGGGATCCTGCGGTTCGATGCGGGCAGGATCGCGGACAGCGTTGCCGAAGCCCGCGAGAGCGGCAATTGCACAGACGTCCGGACCGCCCAGGACAAGGTGCAGTTCGGCCACCGCGTTGCGAACGCGCCGCTGGCCGTCCGCGGAGATGATGATGTGAAGTCCTGCGACCGGCTCGATACGGCCCGGACGCACCTGAGGACCGGCCTGCGCGGGGACACCGGCGAATTGACTGCGGGCTTCGACACTCTCGGCTCGGTCCTCGCCGAGCCCGGCCAGGACAAAACGGTCGACGTGGTCCTGACCGAGTTCCTCGACGGCCTGCCCACCGCGGACCCCTGTCAGACCGTCGGGATCACCGACTGGCTCCGCCAACGGAAGCCGACCAAGAACGCTCTGGACCGATCGGCCGACACCGTCAAGAAGGTCGCACCCACAGCGCTCGTCGCCTGCGGAGACAGGCTTGCCGCGGGCAAGACCTGGCTCAGCGCCCGCATGCGGTACCAGCAGTTGCTCACTCAGTACCCGGGCAACTCATTCACCGGGAGGGCCCAGACCGGGATCAGGAAGGCCACGCTCGCCCTCGAGCTGGCGGAGGTCCGTGAGCGGCTGCAGGGCTTCGGAGACACGCAACCGCAGTACTGCGACAAGCCGGCGAAGTACAGCGGCGCTGTCCCGTACCGCAAGGGTGCGACCAACCTCGCGATGTTCTTCGGCAACAAGGAGTACTCCAACAGGCTCCCCGCGCAGTGGCGGACCGGTGACGTCACCAGAGCCGCGCTGATCGTCTGCGCCGACCCGCCGGAGAACGGATCCGCTGTCCAGACCTGTTCTTACTCGAGCGATACCTTCCCCTTCCCCTCGGACGTGACGTTCTACCGGATCGCGATTCCGCTGAAGGTCTACGAGGTGCGGACCGGCAGACTCGTGTCCAACGCCAGGGTCCAGATCAGCGGCACGAGCTGCCCCCAGACCTTCTACGCCAGCAATCTCGCCCCGCCGTCCTCGGAGTTCGTCACCGCCTCCAACGCCAACATCCAGGCCGCCTTCAGATACCTGATCGTCCGGTGATTCCGGACAGCAGCCTTAATGACGGGCAGTTCTGAGGGCGGTCTCCAGCAGGTCGACCGTTTCGTCGACAGCAGCAGTCAACCGATCGGGGTCCTGCGTCAGGTTGCTCAGAACGCGGTCGATCTCCCGCAGACCGGCGCGATCCAGCAGACGCTTCTCATTGGTGATCCACTCGCCCCGCGCAGCCAGTACTGCGTGCGCCGTCTGGCAGGCGGCAAGTGCGATGGCTCCGGCGCATTCGGTCAGCCGACCGCGCTCGGCATACGCGGGCCTGATGTAGCTGAGGGTGTACCGGGCAACGTCGGCCCACAACGTCGAGGCACGCTGCTTCAGCGCGTCGGGATAGTCGGGCCGCGGCAGTGTCCCGTGCAAGACCTTGTTGATAGCCAGCTCGGCGACGACCAGATAGGTAGGGACACCGGCTAGGTAGAACAGCAACCGCTCGATCTCGAAGCGCCCCTCACGGGCCTCGGCAAGCCGGTACTCGACATCGTCGAGGTCCCGGTAATGCACGTCCACCCGCCTGCCATCCACCTGCAGCCAGGCGCCCCCGTTGAACACACCCCCACCCCATCCCCCGATCTCGG
>NZ_DASRXP010000665.1:0-5478 GCF_035687465.1 Kribbella sp. | reverse complement strand
ACACTCGAAACGGATCGAATCCGCGAGCTGCGGACCGGCGCCACTACTGGCTGCGTCAGGTTCGGGTGAGCTGCTCGAGCAAGGGGATCGTGTGCTCGACATCCGGTAGGTCGTTGATCTCGGTCTGGATGCGTTGGGCGGCTTGGCGGTAGTTCTGGTCGGTCAGCATCGTCGACACTGTCGCGACGACCTCGGCCGGGGTGACCGACACCGCGTCCAAGGCTTGCCCGACGCCGAGCTCGGTGCAGCGTTGGGCGTTGTGCGGCTGGTCGGCGCCTAGCGGGAGCAGGACGGAAGGCAGGCCGTGCGCGAGGGCCCCGATCACACTCCCGGAACCACCGTGCGAGACGACCAGGTCGCAGTACGGGAGGAGCTCGTCCTGGGGGATGAAACGCTCGACGCGGACGTGGTCGGGCTGCGGTCCCAGTACTGCGGGGTCGTTGCGCTCGCCAACCGTGACGACCACGTTCGCGGACACCTCGCGCAAGCCGGCGAGGACGCGGGAGAACAGATCGTCGGGTCCGGCCTGGAACACCGTGCCTAGCGTGAAGTAGACCGTCGGGAGGTCCGCCCGGAAGCCAGGCCAGGCCGAACTCCAGACGGACCGGGCAACCTCCACGGGCGGGCCGGGACGGAAGGAGAACGCACTTGCGGGCAACGGAAATCCCGGGCTGCGGAAACTGGGCGGGAACGGCGACAACACCAGATCCCGATCAAGCATGGCTAGCCCGGGATCCGCAGGCAGGGCGTACTCCGCTCGCAACTCCCCCAGCGGCTCCACCAGGAGTTCCTTGCGCAGGAGGGAGCCCGCCGCCAGTACGAGCACGGTCGCGCAGGGAATGGCGAGCCGCTCGGCGGCGATGGCGGAACCGAAGTCCGCCTCGTCGCGCACGATCACGTCAGGCTTCCACTCGGCCGCGATCCTCAGCAGCGCAGCCGCATGCCGCCGCGCCCCGGGCCGCCCGAAAGCCTCACTGAAGTGCCGCTCCGCAGCGGCCGGATCAGGTCTCTCCAGCGGCTCCGGCACCGGCGCCGGCTCCCCCGGCGGCCGCGGAGCGCTAGTCGGGAAGACGGTAAACCCGCTCGCCTCGACGGACGGCGTCACCTTCCCCGACCCAGCGACCGCGACCGTATGCCCAGCGGCCTCCGCGGCCCGAGCCACCGGCACCAGCGGCTGGAAATGCCCGATCCCACCGATGAAAGTGAACAAGATCCGCATCTGCCGAATGCTAAGCCGTCAAAGCTGTTACGTCCGAAGAACCCGGGGGCAGGCCCCTCGGTTCTTCGGACGCAAGCGACTAGTTGAGAGCTGCGGGGAGGGTGGCGGTCCAGGTGGTGCGGAGTTCGGGCAGGGGGATCTCGAACTGGTCCTGGATGTCGAGGGACTCGCCTGTGATGACGCCGATCTTGGCGTGCGGGAAGCGGCGGGCCGTGCACATGTCGGTGAACCGCACCTCCTCTGTCCGCGGTACTGCGACGACCGCGCGGCCGGCGGATTCCGCGAAGAGGAAGAGGAACGGGTCGAGGCCATCCGGGGCCCAGACCCGCGCACCGACGCCACCACGCAGCGCGGACTCGACCAGCACCTGGGCGACACCGCCGTCGCTCACGTCGTGGGCGGCGTCGATCAGGCCGTCGCGCGACGCGTTGATCAGGATGTCCGCGAGCTGCGCCTCGGCTGCCAGGTCCACCGCCGGGGGCCGTCCGCCCAGGTGACCGTGGATCACATGCGCCCACTCCGAGCCGGACAGTTCCTCGTCGGTCTCGCCGAGCAGGTAGAGCTGGTGCCCTTCCATGTCAGCGGTAAAGCCGATCGGGGTACGCCGGGTCACGTCGTCGATGACCCCCAGTACGCCGACCACCGGCGTCGGCAGGATCGGGGTTTCGCCGGTCTGGTTGTAGAACGACACGTTCCCACCGGTGACGGGGATCCCGAGCTCGATACAACCGTCGACCAGACCGCGGATCGCCTCTGCGAACTGCCACATCACGCCCGGGTCCTCCGGCGAACCGAAGTTCAGGCAGTCCGTCACAGCGGCCGGCCGGGCGCCCGTGGTCGCCACGTTGCGGTAGGACTCGGCCAGCGCGAGCTTGGCACCGGTGTACGGGTCGAGCTTCGCGAAGCGCCCATTGCAGTCGGTGGAGACCGCGACTCCGAGGCCGCTCGTCTCGTCCACCCGAATCATCCCGCTGTCCTCGGGCTGCGCGAGCACCGAGTTGCCCAGCACGTACCGGTCGTACTGGTCCGTCACCCACGACTTGTCACACAGATTGGGGGAAGCGATCAGACGAAGAAGCGTGTCCCGCAATTCTGCGCCAGTGGTTGCCCGGGGCAACTTCTCGGCGCCGTCGGCCTGCAGCTCGTCCTGCCAGGCCGGCCGCGCGTACGGGCGCTCGTAGACCGGGCCGTCGTGCGCGACGGTCCGCGGCGGTACGTCGACGACGCGCTCACCGTGCCAGTCGATCTGCAGCAGACCGGTGTCGGTGACCTCACCGATCACATCCGCCTGGACGTCCCACTTCGCGCAGATTTTCAAAAAGCGTTCGACGTTGTCCGGCGTGACGACCGCCATCATCCGCTCCTGCGACTCGCTCATCAGAA
Organism: Kribbella sp.; assembly: GCF_035687465.1. NCBI lineage: Bacteria > Bacillati > Actinomycetota > Actinomycetes > Propionibacteriales > Kribbellaceae > Kribbella > Kribbella sp. The sequence continues at coordinate 2,876 of NZ_DASRXP010000665.1, read as the reverse complement.
TCTCTTCCGGAGCCAGGGTCGCGTCGCGCAGCGGCACCTTGTCGAGCGAGACATGCATCCCGCCGTCACCCGCACTCGCCAGCTCGGAGGTCGCACACGAAAGACCCGCGCCACCGAGGTCCTGGATGCCCTCGACGATCCGGGCCGCGAACAGTTCGAGCGTGCACTCGATCAGCAACTTCTCCATGAACGGGTCGCCGACCTGTACTGCGGGGCGCTTCGTCGGACCACCATCGGCGAAGGTCTCCGAAGCGAGCACAGAGACGCCACCGATGCCGTCGCCGCCCGTCTTGGCGCCGTACAAGATGATCTGGTTGCCGACACCGGTCGCGTTCGCGAGGTGCAGGTCCTCGTGCCGCATCACGCCGATGCAGAGCGCGTTCACCAGCGGGTTGCCCAGGTACGTCGGGTCGAAGACGACCTCGCCACCGATGTTCGGCAGACCCAGGCTGTTCCCATAGCCGCCGACACCGGACACGATCCCCGGCAGTACCCGCTTGGTGTCCGGGGCGTCCAGCGGGCCGAACCGGAGCGGGTCCATCACCGCGACCGGCCGGGCGCCCATCGCCAGGATGTCGCGGACGATGCCGCCGACCCCGGTCGCCGCGCCCTGGTAGGGCTCCACGTACGACGGGTGGTTGTGCGACTCGACCTTGAAGGTGACGGCATAGCCCTCACCGATGTCGATCACGCCGGCGTTCTCGCCGATGCCCGCGAGCATCTTGCCCGCCGGGGTCTCCTGCGGGATGTCGCCGAACTTCTTGAGATGCACCTTGGAGGACTTGTACGAGCAGTGCTCGCTCCACATCACCGAGTACATCGCCAGCTCGCAGCTGGTCGGCCGCCGGTCCAGGATGTCGCGGATTCGCTGGTACTCGTCCGGCTTCAACCCGAGTTCCGCCCACGGCTGCTCGACGTCCGGCGTACTGGTCGCGTTGCTGACGGTGTCGGTCGACACGTTATGACTCCTGTACTAGGTGGGGCTCAGGTGAAACCGTAGCGGGCATGTGGTCAGCACCATCCGCTAGGAGGTGCGCTACAAGCAGGGGCAGAGCGAAGCCGGTCATGATCGCCGGCAGAGCGACCCCGGCGTCGTTCAGCAGCATGCCGACCAGGCCGCAGGTGGACAGCGCGAGCATGGTCGGGCGAACCATCGGCTGGCTCACGAAGAACCGCCGGTAAGCCTCGAAGGGCACCTTGTCGGGCCGGACGGTGGCAAGCATCGCCAGCACGACCCCGGCGAGCATGAACCAGCCGGCGGGTGTGTAGAAGAAGCTGGCAGACATCTGGAGCTTGCGGATCAGCACGTCGCTGACGTCGCCGTCCAGCAACCGGGCAAAGAAGGTGCCGAAGTGGCTGCGCTGGTCGGCCGGACGCAGGTAGTCCAGAAAGGCGACCGCCGACACCGCGACCACTCCTGTGACACCGACTCCGATCAGCGCCTTCCAGGAGATGCTGCCGCGCCAGGTCAGCCAGGCAAGCAGGAGCACTGCTGGGGTCAAGGCGATGATGCCGCCGAAGTCCGTCCCCCAACCAGGCTTGCCGTCCACGATGATCGCCAGGCCGCCGATAGCCAGTACTGCGAGGGCGGCCCTCTTCCGGCTGTGCGGCAACACCTTCTGCGCGACCCACCCGGCTATCACCAAGGCAGCAACCGCCAGCGTGGCGAAGGTGGAGTTGCCGAAGCCGTAGAACCTGCCGCCGATCACCGGCCCGTCCGCGAACATGCTGCCGAACTGCAGCGGCGTCCCCAGCACCCCGTCGACAAGCAAGATCACGTACGCCGCCAGCAGGATCCCCAGGTACGCGTACTTCTTCAGAACCACCTGAGCCACTCCGGCGAACAACGCGCTGATCGCGAGCACCACGCAGTACAAGGAGAATCCAGGCGCCGGCCACCGCCACCAGGCGGTCGCGGTGGACAGGAAGACGGCGATGAAGAAGCCACCTTGCGCCAGCATCGTGAACACACTCGCACTGCGCGCCCGGCGGCTCCGCGTGATCAGGAACCAGCCGAGAGCGGCCAGTTGCGCCACCACCAGCGTCACGATGACCGCGATCAGCACCGGCCGGGGATGTTCGAACCGCTCGTTGGTATCCAGGCGATCCTCGATCACCGCGGCCGCGTCGGTGTGCAGGTCGCCGGTGAAATGGATCTCGTTGCCGTCCAACGGGCCGGCCTTCTCCGCGCCGGCCGGGTCGACCTCGGCGGCGACGCGGCCCCTCAGGATGGTCGCGGTGACGTCGGTCAGCTGGATCAGTCCGGGCCGGCGGGTGCTGTCGCTGGTCAGCCAACGCGGACCGTTGTCCGGTGGGAGCTGCATGGCGACCAGCAGTTCCTGCTGCGTGTCGGCGGTCTCCTGGCTGACGCCGACGAGCAGTACCCAGCCGTCGGCCGCTCTGGCCTGGGCGACGAGATCCGAGACCTTCTTGAGCGCCTCGGGCCGGCCTTGACCGAGCGGCAGGGCTCCGGCGTCGATGATCGCGTCACCGCAGGCCGGGCTGGCGAGCTTGGCCTGATCGAGCTCTGGCTGCCAGTCGGTGACGGAGCCGTCAGTGCGGGCGAGAGCAATGGCGGCACCTGGGCCGAAGCCGCAGAACCGGTAGCCGGCCTGGCCGAGCCGGCCGATGGGTGCTCCGGTGTGATGCTCGGCCTGGCGGTCGACGTACGTCTGCCAGCCCTGGACCTTGCCGTCGGTCACCGCGGGCAGGTCGCCGCAGGGCTGGTCGGCGACGCTGCCCCACGCGCGGGTGCCGGCGCTGATGGTCAGCCAGCCGTCGACCGGGCAGGTGTACGGCCCGGCCGTCTTCACGGTGATCGACCCGACGTGCGACTGGTCCACCAGCGCGGTCAGCTCGGGCGACGACTTCACGTC
>NZ_DASRXP010000664.1:0-12107 GCF_035687465.1 Kribbella sp. | reverse complement strand
GGTCGACGCCGACGCGAAGTGCGCCGGGTGCCAGTAGCCGGGCCGGATCGCCACCAAGGGCTGGAACGTGGTGGTCCGCGCCGCGAGTGCTGTGGCGACCGTCAGGGTGTCCGGACGACCCCAGCCAGTGCCGAGCAACGCGCCGCCCCAGCCATGCTCCTCCGTGAGCCGAGCCAGGTCGGTCAGGCGCTCCAGGCTGTTGTGCCCTCGGCCGGTGTTGTCGCCCCGATGACCGGGCTCGACCTGATTGGGGATGTACCAGAGGAACTCAAGGCTCATGCATAGAAGTCTATTTCAATGGACTTAGTAGACATCCTGCCGTCTCACCACGGAAGACCGGTGACCGAAGCCCCCTACCCAGGTGCTGACAGTTGCGGGTTTGATTGCGCGCGGGCGCCGTCCAGGAAGACGGAGGCGGCTGCCGCGCTTGCTTCCTCGACACCGAGTCGGCCGTGCCTGATGAGCTGGATGGCGGCGCCGAGGGCGCCACGAAACAGTTCGAACAGCACGTCGGGTGGGAGGTCTTGCCGGAGGAGTCCGCTCTCGATGCCGCGGGTGAGCACCGCTCGCACGGGCGCGGCGAGGAGGCGCTCGACCTCGTCGGGATCACTCTCGACGTGTTCGCCGGCGAGCACGGAATAGCGGTCGCCGATGGCGGTCACGGCGCGCACGATCCGCTCGATCGCCTCGGCGACCGGGGCGCGTTCGAGACCGGCATCGGCAAGCCGGGCGGCGGAATCGGCGATGGCATGGGAGGCCAGCGCGCCGAGCAGGGCTTCCCGATCGGGAAAGTGGCGGTACAGGGTGGCACGGCCGACGCCGGCCGCGGCCGCGATGTCGGCCATGTTCGCGCTGCTGCCGTGTTCTGAGAACACCCGAGCGGCCGCGTCGAGGATCGCGGTCGTGGTGCGACCGGTACGGCTGTTGAGGGGCGCACCGCCGACGGCTGATCTTGTGGACATCTGCCCCTTCCTATCGGACGTCATGTCTCAAATATAGCAGTTTCTTGATCCGTGTGCCTCGTAAGGAGACACTGGCGTCTCAGAGCGGGATCTTCATGTCACGGCAGAAAGCGAGAGATCCATGGCCCACGCAGCTACCCCGAGGACCGATCAGATCGGCCTCACGCCACCCGCGCCCGCGACGCGGAGTGGCTCTCCTGGCCTCACCCTGCTGGCGCTGTCGATCGCCGGGCTGGTCGCGTCGCTGCAGCAGACGCTGGTGCTGCCGCTGCTGCCCCGGCTGATGAAGGAGTTCAACGCCTCGGTCTCGTCGGTGACCTGGGTGTTCACCGCCACGCTGCTGGCCGGGGCCGTCGCAACGCCCCTGCTGTCGCGGTTCGGCGATATGTACGGCAAGAAGAAGATGATCCTTCTCGCGATGGGCACACTGGTTGCCGGCTCGGTGATCGCCGCCCTCTCCAACTCGCTGGGCGTCCTGATCATCGGTCGCGCTGTCCAAGGCATCTCCGCGGCGCTGATTCCGCTGGCCATCGGCACGATCCGGGACACCTTCCCGCGGCAGCGGGTGATGGGCGCCATCGGCATCGTCAGCGCCACCTTGGGCGTGGGCGGCACCATCGGCATGCTGACCACCGGGTTGATCGCCCGCCAGACCGACAGCTACCGCCCGGTCTTCTGGATCGCGACAGCTGCCGCCGCGCTCGGCCTGCTGCTGGTGGCTTTCTTCGCCCCTGACGTGCCGACGCGGGCGGGCGGGCGTCCCGACGTCTTCGGCGCTCTGATCCTGGCGGGATGGCTGGTCAGCCTGCTGTTGGCGATCAGCGAGGGCGACTCGTGGGGCTGGAGCTCGCAGCGGATCGTCGGCCTCTTCATCGCCGCGGCGGTGCTGTGCGCGCTCTGGGTCGTCATCGAGCTCCACGTGCGAGAACCACTGGTGCGGATGAAACTCCTGGTCGGGCCCAGGTCGCTGACCGCCAACCTCGCCTCGATCCTGCTCGGCTTCGCGATGTTCGGGGGCTTCACCCTCATCTCCAACTTCGTCCAGGCCCCCGAAGCCCGGGTCGGGTACGGAATGACCGGCTCTGTGCTCGACGTCGGGCTCTACCTCCTGCCCAGCACCGCGGCCATGTTGCTGTTCTCGATGCTCGCCGGACAGTTCGAGAGGCGCCTCGGCGCGGCGTACATCCTTGGCATCGGTGCGGCATTCGTCGCGGCGAGCTTCGTGTGGGTGGCGGTTGCACACAACCACGGATACGACCTGCTGATCTTCAGCGCCCTGATGGGCACGGGCATCGGCATCGCCTACGCGGCGCTGGGCACCCTCGCAGTAGGGCACGTGCCACTGAGCCAGAGCGGCATCGCGAGCGGCATCAACACCCTGGTCCGCACGGTCGGCGGCAGTGTCGCCGGCGGAGCGACGGCATCGATACTGGCCAGCAACACCATCAAGGGCACCCAGGTGCCCAGCGAGCACGGCTATGTGCTCAGCTTCGTCATCGTCGCCATCGTCGCAGGGGCGGCCGCACTCGTCGCCCTGATCCATGCCCTGTTGTATCGGCGCGCCCCGGCCGACGGACCGACTGTGTCCGAGCTGCCCACAACGGTCAGCACTTCGCCGGTTACCGATGACCCTGCCGTGCTGGACACCGCAACCAGCCAAGATCTGCCGGCATCGGTTCGCGATGTGGAACGAAGCTGACTCCCCAGCCAGGCGCGCACGACTCCACGTGCCGGCGATCGGGTGGCAGATCCTGCGCGAGATCGCCCTGCTCGGATCGATGTACGTCGTCTACAGCATCGGGCGGATCGGTGACCCGCAGCCGGTGGCGCTTGCTGCGGATGCTGAGGCCGAGCCGCCACCTTTGGCAGGGAAGTTACAGTCCGACACGGCGTGGCGTAGAAAAGTTACGGCGATGCGGCCACTATGGGGATGAACCCAACCGCCCTCCAGGTTCCCGGATGTTTTCGCTCGCTTCATCCTTCCGTGGGGCCTACCGCCATGTGCATTCCTGAAGGTGAGGCCCCATGAACCCCATCAGTCGTCGGACCCTTGTCCTCGGCGGACTGGCCGCGGCCGGCGCAACCGCGCTGCCGGCCCGTTCCTCCGTGATCGCGGCTACCGCAGCGGTGCCGTACCCGTTCCAGCTCGGGATCGCCTCCGGTGAACCCGACGCCGGCAGCGTCGTGCTGTGGACTCGGCTCGCCCCCTTGCCTCTCAACGCCGACGGCCACGGCGGCATGGCCAACGCCAACGTGGTCGTCGACTGGCAGGTGTCCACCAACGACCTCTTCACCACCCTCGTCGCATCGGGCTCGGTCACCGCGACCTACGCGGCAGCCCACTCGGTGCACGTCGTTGCCAGCGGCCTCAATCCCGACTCGGACTACTTCTACCGCTTCCGTGCCCAGGGCCACCTCTCCCAGGTCGGCCGGACCCGGACTGCCCCGGCGGTCGGCACGAACGGGCGCGACCTGGTGATGGCCTTCACCTCGTGCTCGCACTACGAGGAGGGCTACTTCACCGCCTATCGCCGGATGGCCGAGGACAACCCCGGCGTCATCCTGCACCTCGGCGACTACATCTACGAGTACCCCGCGACCGCCGGCCGGCCGCGGCTGCACGCGGGCACCGTCGAGATCTCGACGATCGCGGACTACCGGCGCCGCTATGCGCAGTACAAGACGGACCCGGATCTGCAGGCGGCGCACGCGGTCGCGCCGTGGATCGTCGTACCGGATGACCACGAGGTCGAGAACAACTACGCCAACACGGTTCGCGCGGACAGTACTCCGGTGCTGACCGCCGCCCAGTGGACCGCCCGGCGCACCGCTGCCTATCAGGCCTACTACGAGAACATGCCGTTGCGGCCGGCGCAGGCCAACAACGGCAACGGCATCCCGCTCTACCGCCGACTGCGGTGGGGGAACCTCGCCACCTTCCACATGCTCGACACCCGGCAGTACCGCAACGACCAGGCCTGCAGCGATGGCTGGAAGATCTGCTCGGACGCGGACCTCGCAACGAGAAGCCTGCCTGGCAACGCTCAGGAGACCTGGCTCCTCGATGGTCTCAACCAGCACTTCGGGACCTGGGACATCATCGGACAGCAGGTGTTCTTCGCGCGGCGGTTCAACTCGACAGGCGCGAGCATGGACTCGTGGGACGGCTACCGCGCCTCCCGGGCCCGGATCCAGCAGGGCTGGACGGCCCGCGGCACTCGCAACCCGGTCGTGCTGACCGGCGACGTGCACCGCGCGTGGGCGAACAACCTGGTGGCCGACTACAACAACGCGAACTCGGCCGTCATCGGCACTGAGCTGGTCACCAGTTCTGTCACCTCCAGCGGCGACGGCGACGCGACCACCGCCGTTCCCGATGCCGGGACCAATCCGTGGCTGAAGTTCTACAGCAACCGGCGCGGCTACGTCCGGACGACGATCAGTCCGACGCAGATGCGGGCCGACTTCCGGGCTGTGGCGAAGGTGACGGAACACGGCGCCCCGGTGTCCACAGTGAAGTCATTCGTGATCCAAGAGGGCCTTCCCGGCCTCCAGACGGCGTGAGGGGATTCCGATGAAGAAGAGCCTCATCGCCATCGCAGTGATCGCATCGTCCTTCGTGTCCACCACCACCAGCGCTTCGGCTGCACTGGCGACACCGACGTGGCAGACAGCGAACAGCACCGCGACCGGAGACCAGGACGCTCCCTCAGTCGCGACGAACCGCAACGGCTATGTCGCCGTGGTGTGGGAAGACGACCGGGACACGACCGCGGCGACCGACAACGCCCACAGCGAGATCTTCCTGCGGTTGTTCCGCAACGGTACGGCGGTGTACGAGGTCAAGCTGTCCGCAGCCGGCAGCAGCGGCGTCACCAACTGGCGCCACCTGCACCCGGACGTGGGGTTGGACGACAAGGGCAATGCCGTCGTGGTGTGGGCCGACGACCCGGACGGCAACGGCTTCTACAACGTCCCGTACCGGGTGGTGAACACCGCCGGTACCGTCACGGCGTCCGGCAGCTCCAACACCAGCTCCGACGGACAGCAGATCAATCCCCGCGTAGCCGTCGATCCGGACGGCGCTCCGACCAGCGGCGCGGTTGCGTTCACCGTTGTGTGGGAGGACATCCAGACCGGTACGCCGGCGACCGTCAAGGCAGCCGGGTTCACCGGACCGACGACTCGTGCGTGGGAGGTCACCGCCTCCCAGACGACAGGTCAGCACCACAACCCGGACGTCGCGGTGTCGGCCTCCGGTGACGCGGTCGTGGTGTGGGACGAGGACGGCGACGCCAACGCGTCGTACAACATCGGTCTGGTCCGGTTGGTCCGCAGCAGCGGCGCGGTCGGCCTCTCCCGCCGTACGGCGAACTTCAACGGCGGCGGGCAGCAGACGCACGCAACAGTGGCCGCCAACTTCAACGGCGACTTCGCCGTCGCGTGGGAATCCGACCACACCGGTGCTGCGGGCGCGTGGACCCGCACGTTCGATTCGGCCGGCAATCCCCGCTTCTCCGACGTCGAAGTCGCAGTCGGCGGCAAGAGCCCGGCCGTCGGACTCGACGACCAGGCGAACACGGTCGTCGGCTGGACGGTCCAGGCCACCGACCTCGACGTCTGGGTTCGCGGCTTCGGCACCAATGGCACGGATGCAGGCAGACTCTCGGCCCAACAACTCAGCTCCGTCACCGCCGGCCGCCAGGAAGAGATGACGGTCGCAGTCTCCCCGTACGCCGAGGTCGCGGTCGCCTACACCGACGACAACGACGGCAACACCTTCGACCAGATCATCCTCGGCACCGACATCTCCAACACCACCTGGTGAACCTCAGGACGCGGTGAAGGCCAGTTGGTCGGTGGGACAGCGGTAGCTCCAGCTGAGGCGGCCGTCGCTCCTTGCCTGGGCGTCGATCTCGCGATCCCAAAGGCACCCGGCCAACTGAACCCGCACCGCGCGACCTCCGCCGGACGCGATCAGGGCGATGGCGCGGGCACCCGTGCCCGCCATCCAGGTCTCGACGGCCTGCGCCCCAGGCGTGTCCGCGGTGGTCCGAACCTGCGTCGACTTCATCTCATAGCCGGAAGGGATGAGGGTGATGACTTCCTTCCCGTCCGGCCCGGTCTCGCGGTACTCGACGATGTTCCGGTCGAGAACCAGCTCGCCTGGCGCGTCGGACACCATCGTGCCGGCGAGCAGCACTTGACCGCCGGCGATCTCCGGCGCCGCATCCGAAGGCACCGCCACGGCCGCCGTGGTCTGGATCGCACTCCCACGAACAGTCAATTTCAGGCGACCCGTCGCCGGGACCCGAAGCGAGGCAACCACAGCACCTGAGATGACCTTTGCGCCATTGGTTGTACCGGCCGCAGCGTCTTGGCGCTGGACCAGGAACTCATGCCGGGTCGTGGAGGTCAGCCAGGCCCAGAGAGCGGACGACGGCGCAGGAAGCGGCAGGTCGATGCTGCAAGGAAGAATTTGCTCCCTGCCCGGAATGAGGCGAGGCGGCTGCCCTGCTGAGTTGTACTCGATGAGCTCCCGCTGGACCTTGCATCCCTCCAGCCGGCTGGACAGGCCGATGAAGCTGCCGTCCACGAACAGGGCGAACGATCCCTTGTCCAGATCAACCACGCCCGGCGCCGGGTCGCCCTTCGGACCCTGCGGCCCGGCAGGTCCACTCGGTCCAGCGGGTCCCGCAGGTCCGGCGGCTCCGGTTGGTCCCTGTGCGCCGACGGGACCGGTCTGGTTCCACGTCAGGCGCGTCTCGAGGCTGTAGCAGCTCTGGCTGGCCGTTACGACGCGCACGCTGCCAGTCAGTTTCAGCACACAGATCTCGATCTGCCGCGCCGGTGTGTCAGCGGACGCCGATCCGGCCACCAGAAAGGTGCCCAACCCAACCACGAGCGCCCGAGAAATCCATGAAGTCCTCATGCCCCATCCCCCACTTCGTCCCGCCCCTGCCCAACAAGGTACGACGACACCTCGGACGCTGTCTGGCGCAATTGACCAGAACCTGCCCGAAAGGGCAATCCGGCATGCGTGATGATGAGGCTGGTGAAGACGTTGAAGTATGCCGTCGCGTTCGTGGCGGTCTACCTGCTCGCGGTGTGCACGAGGATCGGGCAGTCGGCCGAAAACGCGCTGATCGTCGGGTACGCCGACCAGGCCCGGATCTTCGAGATCCTGTACTCCGTCGGCCCACCGCCGCTGAAGGGGCAGTGGGCGACGCTCCTCGCCGGCCTGGCGGTGATCGCGCTGATCGCGGTGATCCGCCGACGCTGGGTGGACGGCTGCTTCGCCCTCGGGGTCGCCGCCGCCACGATGGGCGTGACCGAAGTACTCAGCAAGTTCGTCCTGCCTCGTCCAGACCTGTCCGACGCACCGCGCAACCTCATCGACGCAAGCTTCCCCAGCGGTCACGTCGCCATCGCCGCCGGGCTGACCCTCGGCGCAGCCCTCGTCTCCTCCCCACGCACCCGTGGGTACGTCGTTGCCGCAGGCACCCTCTGGATCGCGGTCACCGCCGCCGGCGTCCAGGCGCTCTACTGGCATCGCCCGAGTGACGTCCTCGGCGCCACCCTGCTCGCCTGCACGTTCTACTCCCTCGCAACCCAACTCCGCCCAGCCGCCGGCCCCAAGATCACCCGCCCACCCACACTGCCGATCCTGGCCCTCGCTGCAGTCGTCGCACTCCTCGCCAGCTCCCGCGAAGACTCCTACACCCGCCCGCTGGCCTTCGCCGCTGCAGCCTTCCTCTGCGCAACCCTCATCTGGACTGCCGCGGCTCCATCGACGGAAGAACGGGGCCCTCGTGACGGATGAGCGGCGGCTACTGGGCGGGAACACCGGCGGCGCAGTCCGCGTCGGAGACACTGTACGGCGTACTCCTGGACCCTGGACACCATCGGTGCACGCGCTATTGCGACACCTGGAGAACGTCGGCTTCACGAAAGCTCCGCGGGCCTTGGGGTTCGACACACAGGGCAGGGAGATCCTCTCCTACCTGCGCGGCGATGTGGTCGGTACTGCACGGCCCTGGCCTGAATGGGTGCACAGCGACGACGCCCTGCGCCAGGTGGCGGACTGGCTTCGGGAATTCCACGCTGCCGCGGCGAGCTTCGTGCCGGGTGATGATGCGGTCTGGCGCGAGGGAGGGACCTGGCGTCCAGGTCAGATCATCGGTCACAACGACGCTGCCCCCTACAACGCCGCTTGGAGCGACGGGCACCTCGTCGGCTTCTTCGACTGGGACCTCGCCGCGCCGGTCACACCCGAGTGGGATCTGGCCTTCACCGCCTTCGGATGGGTACCACTGCATGCTCGGCACGTCGTGGCCGCTGAGGGCTTCACGGCCTTTGCCGAGAGACCGCGACGGCTGCAGCTGTTCCTGGACTCCTACGGCTGGACCGGTTCGCTCGAGCAGTTCATCGAGATAGTCCGGCAACGAATCAGTGCCTCCGTCGCGGACCTCCGCCGCACCGCAGCAGCAGGCGACCCGGCCTACCAGTCGATGATCGACCGAGGCGTGGACTCAGCCCTGGAGACGGCGGTGAGAGAACTAGCCGAGCTGGAGAACTGAGCCATGTCTGTTCAGGCCGGCTCCATCCCGTGTTCCTTCCAGATCCGGCGAGGTTGTCGCATGCCTTGAAGTGCACCGCCGCCCCGGGCGGGACAGCCCGGGGCGGCGATTTCTCGGGGACGGCGGTGGGTTCCGCGGTCAGTGTGAATGTCAGGCGGGAAGCGTCCAGAGCTGGTTGCTGCCGGCGGAGCAGTCCCAGATCTGCAGGCGGGTGCCGTCGGCCGAGCTCACGCCCGTCGCGTCGAGGCAGCGACCGGACGCCGGATTGCGCAGTGTGCGGTTCGCTTGCGCCTGCCAGGTCTGGGCGCCGGTCCCGTTGCAGTCGTACAGCTGGACCACAGTGCCGTTGGCGACGCCTGCGGCGCTGATGTCCATGCACTTGCCGAGGGCCCGGATGGTGCCGTCAGTTCCGACCGTCCAGGTCTGAGCGGCGCTGCCGTTGCACGTCCACAGTTGGACCGCGGTTCCGTTGGCGCTGTTCGCGCTCGCCACGTCGATGCACTTGCCGCCGATGCCGGTGATCGCTCCGGTCTTGCCGCCGGTCGGGGGTTGGGTAGTCCCCCCGGCAGCGTCGAAGATCGCGCTGACCAGCGAGGTGGCGCCGGTGGTGTCCTGCGACAGTTCCCAGTTCATGATGCCGCCGGCGTTCGCCACCGCCCACTGGGTCTTGCGCTTGATCGTGGGGATTCCGTTGTAGCACTGCTGGACACCACTGACGGTGACGCAGTCCACGTTGGCGTTGTTCGCGTTCATGCCGACCAGTTGCGAGTAGGTGTAGTAGGTCGGTCGGCTGTAGAACGGCACGCCGAGCACCGTCTTGGATGCCGGCAGGCCGCGGCCCTTCCAGTAGTTGGCCGCTGCGATCGACCAGTCGTAGTTGGCGTGCGGGCTACCGCCGTCGTACGCCATGATGTTGAGGAAGTCGACGTACCCGAACACCGGCGCCTGCACGCCCTCGGCGGTTCCACCACTGGATACCACGGCCGCGGTGAGCAGCTTGCCCCGGCTGTGCATGGCAGTGCTCAACTGCGACATCAGCGCGGTGAAGTTGTTGCCGGACGTCCCCGGGTCGGGGTACTCCCAGTCGATGTCGACACCATCCAGGTTGTACTGGGTGACGACGTTGACCACGCTGTTGACGAACGTGGTGCGGGCGCCGGAGTTGCCCGCGAGCGCCTCGAACGCGGAGTCGTTGCCGTCGTTCCAGCCGCCGATCGCCAGCAGGACCTTGACGCCGTTGTTGTGCCCCAGCGTCACCAGCGAGGACAGCTTGCCCGTGTCCGGGATCGCCTGCAGGGTGCCGTTGGAGTTCGGCAGCGCGAACGCGTAGTTGATGTGGGTGAGCTTGGTGTACTGGATGCTGTTGACGCTGCCGGACCAGGACGGCATGTAGCCGACGCTGCGGAATCCGGCCGGCAGCGCCTCGGCTTTTGCGACCGCCTGGTCACTTGCGCTGGCCGGTGGGGCTGGGGTGACGGCGACCATCACTCCGGCCGCGACCGTGGCCAGGGCCAGGGCGACCATGGCCCAACGACTTCGGAGTTTGCTCCAGGGCGAGGAGGTTGACTGCATGGGGGCGGGTCCTCTCGGATCGAACCCCCGGACAGGCAGCAACGAACAGACGGGTCGTCTTCAGCGAGACACCTTCCGGGGGCGGAACTGCGAAGGTGAACATAAGAAGAGATCTGACCGAAGTCAGAGTAAGTGAACCTCGGATGTCTCGCCGTCGTCAAGAGGACACGCACCGCCAACACGCCCGGCAATCACCCGGGAGATCCCATGAATTCCTGGCTGCCGCTGATTCAGACCAGGACCACAGCCGGCGCTGTCAGGTCCGATGACGACCAGGGCGCGGCGGCGGGGACCAGGTAGTTGAGGAGGGCACCGTCGCGTTCGACCTGGGCGGCCGGCCAGTGGCGGCGGATCATCCGGATCACCTTCTCGTTGGCGGCGCTCACCACCATCAGGAATTCGGTGGCGCCGGCGGCATAGGCGTCGGCCGCCGCGCGGCTGATCAGCAGTACGCCGAGTCCGCGGCGCTGCTCGGATTCGTCGATCACCACCGCCAGTTCGGCGGTCGGCGAGGAACTCCCGTTGGCCCACGCCCACATCGCGTGACCGACGATCACCGGCCCCCGTTCGGCGACGTACGAGGCCCCGGCCGGCTGGAGCAGATGATCGATCAGGCCCGGCCGGGGCGGACGGCCGACCGCGGCCTGGAAGCGGAAGTACAGGGCGAGATCGGACAGCCCGGCCAGCATCGCCGCGAGGCCGTCCGCGTCCGGCCCACAGGCCCGCCGAACTACCACACAGTCCACCTGAGTCTGGTTCACGGAGTCAGCCTGACCCGGGTTGGCTAAGTCTGTCAAGCAGACTTATCCTCGGAGCATGAGCGAGACCCAGATGGCGCCGGAAGCGATGCGCTGGTCGACGGTGAACTGCACCATCTCCCGCACGATGGACGTGCTCGGCGAGAAGTGGACCTTCCACGTACTCCGCGAGATCTTCGTGGGGATCCGCCGCTTCGAGGACATCCGCGCCCGGGCCGAGATCCCCCGCCAGGTACTCACCGACCGACTGACGGCCCTGATCGACCGGGGTCTGCTGCGCCGCGTCCCGTACCGCCTGCCCGGGCAACGCGAGCGCTACGAATACCGGATGACGAAAGCCGGCCTCGACCTCTACCCGGTACTAGTGGCGATGGTGCAATGGGGCGACGAACACCTCCCGCTCGACGGCGGTCCGCCGCTGGTCGCCCGGCATCGCGGTTGCGAGGAAGAGGTCAGCATCGTGATGCGCTGCGCCGCCGGCCACGAACCACCGCCGCGCGAGATCGCCTTCCGCCCCGGCCCGACCGCCGAGCCCCGCTAGTTCCTGGGCGCGACGCCGACCTTGACGGCCAAAGCGATCCCCGCCAGGCACCCGAGTACTGCGCTGAACAACGGCCAACTGATCGCGCCGTCGTCGACGGAAGCCGCGAACGCGACGGTGAACACGCCCAGCCCCACCCCGAACCCGATCGCCAACGCCATCACCGCGCCCCGCCCGGCAGGTAGCAGTGCCGCCGCGACCAGCAACACGACGACCAGGATGTCCGCGATCACGAACTCGACCGGGTGATCACCGACGACCAACAGCATCGCCGTCACCGCGGCCGTCACCAAAGCGCCTGCCCGAAGGACTCTATGAGTGGTTGTCTGCATGCCGGGAGGCTAGTCGATAGTGCTACTATCGATCAAGGCCTGAAGGGAATCGGATGCACATCAACGAACTGTCGGAGCGGTCCGGTGTCAGCCCCGCGACGATCAAGTACTACGTCCGCGAGGGGTTGCTGCCCGGCGGCGAACGCAGTGGCTACAACCAGGTCGCGTACGACGAGTCGCACCTGCACCGCATTCGCCTGGTCTGCGCGTTGGTGGGACTCGGCGGCCTCCCGGTGGCGAAGGCGAAGGAGGTCATCGCGGCCGTGGACGACCCGGAGCGCTCGACCCACAGCACCCTGGGCGAGGCGCAGCGAGCAGTCTCGAAGACGTCGGTCGAGGAGGTCCTCTCGGTCGCCAAGGAA
>NZ_DASRXP010000663.1:0-17419 GCF_035687465.1 Kribbella sp. | reverse complement strand
GCGGCCCTGCGGGCTCGAACAAGTTCGACCCTTGACACACCTCACCACGACCAGGGAAAGATCGCAGCTATCCCGGAGCCGCTGGGAAGAACGGCAACAGTCCCAGGGATTCCGCCGGGCAGGCCGCACGGGTGGTTCGCCGGAGGTTGGCGGTCGGGTCGTTCGCCGGAGGTTGGCGGTCGGGTGGTTCGCCGGAGGTGGCGGCCGGGGAGTTCGGTGGCCCCGACGACTGACGCGCCGACTGCGAACCGTCGAGCGAAGAGGGGGCTCCACTCTCCAATGCGGGTTGCCCCATCGCTATAGCAGTGGGGCAAGCCCACCACGAGGAGCTATCCCCACTCATCGACACCACCCGACCCCCGAAACGAGCCCGCCGACCTCTCCAGGCACCACCCAGCGGAACACCTCTAGCGTCAGGCGGAACAAGCGGGAGACCTCGACCGCGGGTAGCGGCTTGTTCGACCGATACCGCCCAACAAGCCGCCATCGGTCCCGGGATCCCGGGAGTGGACCACCCCCAAGCCCGGCCGGTAGCAGGATGTTCGACCGATAGCGCCGAGCAGGCCGCCATCGGCCACACAACCCGACACCGACCGGCCGCACCACCGGCCCGGCGCAGCCCCCAGCGGCCCCACCGCGAACCCACCGTTTCGGGGGTTATCCCCTGAAACGGTGGGTTGTCAGCGTGGATACTGCGCGCCACCCCACGGTTTCAGGGGATAACCCCCGAAACGGTGGGTTCGCCGGAAGGGGACTCACACCTCCGCCCCGGGATCAGGCGGACGGGCGGACGGAACCACCGGAAGGGGCGTCCACATCAGCACCCGGGACCACCCGCGCCGGTCGAACCACCGGATGCAGTTCACACCTCCGCGCGGCATCCGCGTAGCTGCGTCCTTCCCTGGTCGCCGTGGTGGGTGTCAAGGGTCGAACTTGTTCGATCGCCGAAGGCGACGCCAAAGGCGCCCTTGACACCCACCACGACGACTAGCACACTCCCGCAGCGGAGACCGCGCAACCACACTGCCAATGCAAGCGACGCAACCACAACACCAATGCGCCTGACGCGACCACACCGCGTAGTTGCTAGTGGCAACCACATCATCACTGCTTGCAGCGCAATCCCGGGCCGAATCACCAATCGCATCCCACGGACAACCCGCACTCATCCGATCGCGGTTCGGTAGGAGCGAGCTGCGACGGAGGAGCCGCGACTTTCCCCGTAGTACTAGTGGAAGAAGTGGCGGGTGCCGGTGAAGTACATGGTGATGCCGGCCTTGGTTGCTGCTTCTACTGCTAGGTCGTCTCGGATGGAGCCGCCTGGTTGGACGACTGCGCGGACGCCTGCGTCGATCAGTACTTCGAGGCCGTCGGGGAACGGGAAGAACGCATCAGAGGCGGCCACAGAACCACTCACGCGTTCACCCGCTCGGGAAACGGCCAGGCGACACGAGTCGACGCGGTTGACCTGGCCCATGCCGATCCCCACAGAGGCTCCGTCGGAGGCCAGGAGGATCGCGTTCGACTTCACCGCGCGGCAGGCCTTCCAAGCGAAGGCGAGATCAGCCAGCACCTCATCCGAGACAGCTGTACCAGCAGCGAGCTGCCAGGTAGACGGGTCGTCGCCCGGCGCCTGGAAACGGTCCACGTGCTGCATCAGAACCCCACCGCTGATCCCGCGGAACTCAACCCGGTCGGGATGCGAGTCCGGCGGGCACAGCAGCAGCCGGATGTTCTTCTTGCCCTGCAGGATCTCGACTGCCCCGTCTTCGTACGCGGGCGCCACCAGCACCTCGGTGAAGATCTCGGCGACCTGCTTCGCCATCTCCACCGACACCGGTGCGTTGGTCGCGATCACACCGCCGTACGCCGAGACCGGATCGCATTCGTGCGCCCTGCGATGCGCTTCGGCGATGTCCTTGCCGATAGCAATCCCACAAGGGTTCGCGTGCTTGATGATCGCGACCGCCGGATCGGTGAAGTCGAAGGCCGTACGCCGGGCCGCGTCCGCGTCGACGTAGTTGTTGTACGACATCTCCTTGCCGTGCAGCTGTTCCGCGGCCGCGAGTCCACCTCGCCAATGCCGGTACAGCGCCGCCGGCTGATGCGGGTTCTCGCCGTACCGGAGTACGGCGGCCTTCTCCCACGTCGCACCGGTCCACGCCGGGAAGCCCGTGCCCTCGCTGGTATCGGTGAGCACACTGCCCATCCACGAGGCGACGGCCACGTCGTACGACGCGGTGTGGGAGAACGCCTCCGCCGCCAACCGCTGCCGCTGCTCCAGGGAGAACCCACCATCGGCAAGCGCGGCCAAGATCTCGTCGTACCGCGAAGGTGAGACCACCACCGCCACGTTCGCGTGGTTCTTCGCAGCCCCGCGAACCATCGACGGCCCACCGATGTCGATCTGCTCGATGCACTCGTCGGTCGACGCACCGGACGCGACCGTCTCGGTGAAGGGATACAGATTGCTCACCAGCAGGTCGAAGGGCTCGACCCGCATCTCGGCGAGCTGCTCCACGTGGGTCGGGAGCCGGACGTCCGCGAGCAGACCGGCGTGCACCTTCGGATGCAGCGTCTTCACCCGCCCGTCCAGGCACTCCGGGAACCCGGTCAGGTCCTCCACCTTGGTCACCGGTACTCCGGCCGCCGCGATCCGGGCGGCGGTGGAACCGGTCGACACCAGCTGGACCCCGGCGTCGGACAGCGCCTTCGCGAGCTCCTCCAGACCGGTCTTGTCGTAGACGCTGATCAGCGCCCGGCGGATCGGCCTGCGGTCGGTGCTCACTTCGTTCTGACCTTTCGTCCGGTGATGGTCCAGCCGTCGCGGACCAGCCGGCCGACCCAGTCCACCAACTGGCGGCGTTCGACCTCCTTGATCCGCTCCGTCAGGGTGTCTTCGGTGTCGTCGTCCTCGACGGGCACGGCCACCTGGGCGATGATCGGCCCGGTGTCCACCCCGCCGTCGACGAAGAACAGGGTCGCGCCGGCCACCTTGACGCCGTACTCGAGCGCGTCCCGCGGTCCGTGGATGCCGGGGAACGCCGGCAGCAGCGCATTGTGGGTATTGATGTAGCGGTCCCCGAAACTCGTCAGGAAGTCGTCGCCGACGAGCTTGAGGAACCCGGCCGAGATGACGAGGTCGGGCTTGTACTCCGCGACGGACGCCGTCAGGGCGCGATCCCAGTCAGCCCGCTCGGCGTGGTCCTTGACCTTGTGCACGAACGTCGGTACTCCGGCCGCCGTCGCCCGGTCGAGCCCCGCGATGCCCTCGCGATCCGCGCCGACGGCGACCACCTGAGCGCCGTACGCGGGGTCCCCGCAGGCATCCAGCAGGGCCTGCAGGTTCGAGCCCGAGCCCGAGATGAGCACAACAAGACGCGCTGGCTCTGGAGCGGGCGCAACCGGGTCTGTCACGCGCCAAACCTTATCGCTCGGTGTCCGCGGCACCTTCCACCGGGCGGCGGGCGGCCACGAGGCCCGCGGTGATGGCGGCGCCGATCGCCATCCCGGCCCCGAGCACCCCTGCCGCCGGGAGCGCGCCGGGAATCCCGAACTCAGCCATCCGCCCCGGCCCGGCCGAACCACCCGCGAGCGACATCAGGATGAACAGGATGATCCCGGCGATCAGCGCGGCCATCCCACCACGCAGAGCGAAGGCGTCCCACCCCAGCGCGTCCGAATCCTCGGCGGCAAGCCCCCTGCGAGCTACGACGAGCCCAGCGACTGCCCCCGCGACCAGCGGAAGCAGGGCAGTCAGAACCAGCAGGTACGTCGGGGTAGCGCCGTCCTCCGGTACTGCGGCAAGCAGCGGCAGCGCCGGGAGGTTCCCCACGTCCACCCCGGTCGGGGCGATCGTCGTACCCACGCCCAGCTGGAACCCCGGGCCCGCGAGGAACGACACCACGTACAGGATCACATTCGGTAGCAGCATCAGGCAGATGGCGAACAGCACGACCGAGCCGACTACCCCGGCGTCGAGCAGCTCCAGCATCCCGGTGACCCGGGAGAAGTGCACTGCCAGGAGCACGCCGTACAGGAGTGAGGCGGCAGCGATCACTGTGAGCACAGCAGCAACAGCAGCCGGTACTGCGTCACGCAGGCCGACTGGTGTCGCGTCGGCAATGTCCTGGGCGGCGCCGGACTCCACAAGCACCCCAGCGGTCCCCGCGACGATCGCCAGCGTGGCAGCACCGAGGAAGGCCGACAGCGGCGAGACCTTCACCGCGCCGTCCGACGTGAGCAGCGCGATGATCAGCGCACCCAGGCCGTACGCCGCCGAGAGCACGACGGACGCCATCACCAGGTCCTTGGTCCGGCTGGCGCCGCTGGTTCGCGCAGTGAACCGCCCGGCGCGGTACAGGCACCACGCCAGGAACAGCGTCAGGCCGAGCGGTGCGATGGTGATCGCACTGCCATTCAGGGTGGCACCGGCCTTGTGCGCGACCAGCCACACCGCGGCACCCGCCCGGACCGCACCGGAGGCGCCGCCGAAGGTCGCAGCCAGCCAGCCGACCACGGCAACGGCCGCACAGGCCAGCAACCCTGTGAGCAGGCAGGCACCAGCGCCTATGACGGCCGAGAGCAGCACCGGCCTGGTGGGCTCGAGCAGCTCGGACCTGTCGGGCTTCGGGGCGGGCCCGGGCGCCTGGTGGGATCCGCCGTCACGGGCGCCCGGACGGCTCAGCATGTCGGTCATCTGACTTCCATCGTCGCCCCCGGCCGGGGGACCACTCGTTCTGACACGCCGGATATGGAAGACTTCGGCCCGCTTGCTCTCTGTGTCCAACTCTCTGTGTCCAGCTCGGGATGGAACACGCCGGGCCACCGGGTACCGTCGGTGGAATCAGTCAGGAGGTCAAGAAGTAGATGACCGGTTCCCACCGTGCTCCGCGAGGCGGCAGCCGTGCCGCGGCTCGCGAGGCGCGCCGGCAGCAGGCGCGCCGCCGGAACCAGATGATCGGCGCGGGAGCCGCCGTCCTGGTTCTGCTGGGCGGCGGTGGAGTGGTGGCGGTGAACGCGTTCGGCGGTGGCGACTCCCCCGGCGACGCGAAGTCCAGCGCGACCGACGACAAGTCCAGCGGTGCGGACACGCTCGCCGACGCCAAGGTACTGATCGACGGGCCGACAGCGAAGCCTCTGACCAGCACCGGCAGCTGGGCTGTCGCCAGCACCGCCGACGGCAGTAGCGCGTCCGACAGATCCTTCGTCTGCCAGTCCCAGCGGTTCGCGGACCCGGCCGGCGTACGCACCTGGGTGCGCAACTTCCGCAACGCGACCACCAAGGACACCGCGGTCCAGTACGTCGAGGTCTCCAACGACACGACGACCGCCGACAAGGCGTACGCCACGATCACCGGCTGGCTGAGCCAGTGCTCCACGGCGCAGGTGCGGCTGGTCGCCAGCTACGCCATCGAGGGTCTCGGTGAACGCGGCGTGATCGCCGTCTTCGGACAGCCCACCGCGGACAAGACCAACAAGTACCGCACGATCAGCGTGACCACCGCAGGCCCGGCCACCATGGTGCTCGAGCACGACACCGTCGGCACCACGACCCCCAAGCCCGACGCCGTGCTGGCCACTGCCAGCGCCGGGCTGAAGCGGATCTGCGCCCAGACCGGCAGCAACTGCGGCACGGGGACCCCGAAGGCGACGGCCAGCCTGCTGCCGGGTCCGGACGCCTCCGGGTTCATGGCACCGATCGACCTGCCGGTCCTGCTGAGCATCGACAAACCCTGGGTCAGCGTTCCTTCCACCGTCCGCTCCGGGACCGAGTGCGAGAAGATCGACCTGAAGAAGGCCAAGTCGACGAAGTCCAAGGCCCAGACGTACGTCGTACCGGAGGCGCAGGCGCCCACCGAGTTCGGACTGGACGCCACGGTCGCGGCGTTCGCCACCCCCGCCGCGGCGAGCACCTTCGTCACCGGGGTCCGGAAGAACGTGGACACCTGCGCGAAGACGACCTCGAACGCGACGGTGAAGAAGACCGGCACCCTGAACTTCAGCACCATCAAGGGACAGACCTGGCGGGCCTCCTACGACACCGGCGGCGGCAAGATCTTCACCTACCGGATCGGCATCGCGGCGGCCGGCAAGCACGCGGTCTACCTGCTCTACCCGGTGCTGAAGGGCCTCGACATCAGCGACAGCGCGTTCACCCAGATCCTCAACCGCGCGGCCGAGCGCTCCGTCACCTTCAAGTAGGCACACAGAGCAGGGCCCCGGGAGAAGCTCCCGGGGCCCTGGTCGTGGCTGGTGTTACTTGGACTGCATGATCTCGCGCATCAGGTTGGCGGTCTCGGTCGGCGTCTTGCCGACCTTCACGCCGACGGCCTCGAGGGCCTCCTGCTTCGCGGCCGCAGTACCGGAGGAGCCGGACACGATGGCGCCGGCGTGGCCCATCGTCTTGCCCTCCGGGGCGGTGAAGCCCGCCACGTAGCCGACGACCGGCTTGGTGACGTTGTCCTTGATGAACGCGGCCGCACGCTCCTCGGCGTCGCCACCGATCTCACCGATCATCACGATCGCGTCGGTGTCCGGGTCGTCCTGGAACGCCTGCAGCGCGTCGATGTGCGTCGTACCGACGATCGGGTCGCCACCGATGCCGATCGCGGTCGAGAAGCCGATGTCGCTCAGCTCGTACATCATCTGGTAGGTCAGCGTGCCCGACTTGGACACCAGACCTATCCGGCCGGCGCCGGCGATGGTCGCCGGGATGATGCCGGCGTTGGACTCACCCGGGGTGATGATGCCCGGACAGTTCGGGCCGATGATCCGGGTCGTGCCGGAGGCCTGAGCGGCGGCGAAGAACGCCGCGGTGTCGTGCACCGGTACGCCCTCGGTGATCACCACGACCAGCGGCATGCCGGCCTCGATCGCCTCGATCACCGCGTCCTTGGTGAACTTCGGCGGCACGAAGATGACCGAGACGTCCGCGCCGGTCTCCTTGATGGCGTCGGCCACGGTCCCATAGACCGGCACCGCCTTGCCGTCGAAATCGACGCTCTGGCCGGCCTTGCGCGGGTTCACGCCGCCGACGATGTTGGTGCCGGAGGCAAGCATCCGGGTGGTGTGCTTGGTGCCTTCCGAGCCGGTCATGCCCTGCACGATGACCTTGCTGTCCTTGGTCAGGAAGATAGACATTTCAGCGATCCCTTACTTCGCAGCCAGCTCGGCGGCCCGCTTGGCGGCGCCGTCCATCGTGTCGACCCGCTCGAGTCCGGCCAGGCCGGCCTCGTCCAGGATCCGGCGACCCTCGTCGGCGTTGTTGCCGTCCAGCCGGACGACCAGCGGCTTGCTGACGGCCTCACCGCGGCCGGCCAGCAGCTCGAACGCCTGCACGATGCCGTTCGCGACCGCGTCACAGGCGGTGATGCCGCCGAAGACGTTGACGAAGACGCTCTCCACCTGCGGGTCGGAGATGATGATCTCCAGGCCGTTCGCCATCACCTCGGCGGACGCGCCGCCGCCGATGTCGAGGAAGTTCGCTGGCTTGACCCCACCGAACTCCTCACCGGCGTACGCGACGACGTCGAGGGTCGACATGACCAGGCCCGCGCCGTTGCCGATGATGCCGACCGATCCGTCCAGCTTCACGTAGTTCAGGCCCTTGGCCTTGGCCTTCGCCTCCAGCGGGTCCTGCGCGGAGGTGTCGGCGAACTCGGCGAACTCCGGGTGCCGGAAGTCGGCGTTCTCGTCCAGCGAGACCTTGCCGTCCAGCGCCTCGACGTTGCCGTCCTTGAGCTTGACGAGCGGGTTCACCTCGACCAGCGTCGCGTCCTCGCCCAGGAAGACCTGGTAGAGCTTCACGATCTCCGGTACGACGGCGTCGATCACGTCGGCCGGGTAGCTCGCGGCGATGGCGATCTCCCGGGCCTTCGCCTCGTCGACACCGGTGGCCGGGTCGATCGAGATCTTGGCGACCGCGTCGGGGTTCGTGTGCGCGACCTCCTCGATCTCCATCCCGCCGGCGGCGGAGGCGATGCAGAGGTAGTTGCGGTTGGCGCGGTCGATCAGGAAGGAGAAGTAGTACTCCTCGGCGATCGCCGCGGCCGGCACGATGTTCAGGGTCTTGACGATGTGGCCCTTGATGTCGAGGCCCAGGATCTCGCGGGCCTTCTCCTCCGCCTCGTCGGGCGAGGACGCCAGCTTGACGCCGCCGGCCTTGCCGCGGCCACCGGTCAGCACCTGGGCCTTCACGACCACCGTGCCACCGAGCTTCTCGGCCGCCGCGCGGGCTTCCTCGGGCGTGTGGACGACTTCACCCACCGTCGTCCTTACACCGTGCTTGGCGAAGACAGTCTTCGCCTGGTACTCCATCAGATCCACGACTGTGGTCCCTCTCTCGCCTGTTCGAGTTAGGCCGCGGCAGGCTGCGGTGCGGAGAGGCACGGTCGCCGGCGCGTTCCGTCGGCCTGAGACTAGCCACCCGGGTGGGCCGAGCAACAGTCGGGGTACGCCGTGAGACGACTGTCACAGCCCGCTTGCGAGGACATGAAAGGCTGGGACGCATGACAGATGGAGCAACCAGACCAGCTGACGACTGGTGGCGTAGTGCCGTCGTCTACCAGGTGTACCCCCGCTCGTTCGCCGATGCGGACGGTGACGGCACGGGTGACGTGAACGGCATCCGGGCCCGGCTGCCCTACCTGGCCGACCTCGGGGTCGACGCCCTCTGGATCAGCCCGTGGTACCCGTCACCGCTGCTGGACGGCGGGTACGACGTGTCCGACTACCGCGACATCAACCCCGAGTTCGGCACCCTCTCGGACGCCGACGCGCTGATCGCGGAAGCGCACGCGCTCGGGATCCGGATCCTGATCGACCTGGTGCCGAACCACTGCTCCTGGGAGCACCCCTGGTTCAAGGCGGCACTCAAGGCCGCCCCTGGGTCGCCCGAGCGCGACCTGTTCTGGTTCCGGGACGGCAAGGACGGCCACGCCCCGACGAACTGGCCGGCCGCCTTCGGTGGTAGCGCCTGGCAGCAGATCGACGATGGCCAGTGGTACCTGCACCTGTTCGACATCTCCCAGCCGGACTGGAACTGGGACAACCCGTTGGTGGTCGAGGAGTTCGACTCGATCCTGCGGTTCTGGTTCGACCGCGGCATCGACGGGTTCCGCATCGACGTGGCCGACTCGATGGCGAAGGACCCGTCGCTACCGGACGTGCCGTTGAAGGATGGCGAGCCGACCCGGGAGAAGTACGTCGGCAACCCGTTCTACGACCAGCCGGGCGTGCACACGATCCACCAGCGCTGGCGCGCGATCGCCGACGAGTACGCCGGTACGCCGCAGGGACCACGGGTGTTCGTCGCCGAGGCCTGGCTGTCCCCCGCGGAACGCTTGGCGCAGTACGTCCGGTCGAACGAACTGCATTCCGCCTTCAACTTCGACGTACTGCGCTGTGCGTGGGACGCGAAGGAACTCCGTGAGGTGATCGACCACACCACCGAGAGCCTCTGGGCCGTGGGAGCTCCGGCGACGTGGGTGCTGAGCAACCACGACACCATCCGGCACCGCACCCGGTATGGCCGGGACCAACGGGAAGCGCTGGAGGGTGCGGGCGTAGTACCGACTGATCTGGAGCTGGGGCGGCGCCGGGCACGGGCCGCGGCTCTGCTTGAGCTCGCGCTTCCTGGTGGGGCGTACATCTACCAGGGCGACGAGCTGGGTCTACCGGAGGTGGAGGACCTTCCGGAAGAGGTACTGGACGATCCCACCTGGGAGCGGTCGGGCCACACCGTGCGTGGGCGGGACGGGTGCCGTGTACCGATCCCGTGGAGTGGTAGCGAGCCGCCGTACGGGTTCGGGTCTGGCGAGGGGCAGCCCTGGTTGCCGCAGCCGGCTGACTGGGCCCCGCTGACCGCCGAGGCCGAGGCAGGCGATCCGAACAGCCACCTGAACCTCTATAAGGCGGCTCTGCGAGTCCGCCGCGACCAGGACGCACTCGGCGAAGGCCGCATGACCTGGGACGCCGACGTCCCGGCCGCCGTCCTCTCGTTCACCCGCGACCCCGGCTTCCGCTGCATCGTCAACCTCGGCGAGCAGCCAGTCGCCCTGCCCGAGTCCGCCGAGATCCTGCTGGCCAGCGAACCCGTCACCGACGGCACCCTCCCCGGAGACGCCACCGTCTGGCTCAAGATCTGACCCCTCTACCAAAGAGGAAGGGCTGGAACCGTTGCCGGTTCCAGCCCTTTTAGGTTCGTCTAGTTACCGTCGCCGGTCCTGCGCCTCTCGATCACGCCGGTCCTGCTCGTCGCGACGTTGCTGCTCCTCGCGATCCCGGCGATCCCGGTCCTCGCGATCACGACGGTTCCGCTCGTCTCCGTAGCTCATTTCACACCTCCGGCCGTCAGGCCTGCGACGATACGCTGCTGGAAGATGAGCACTGCAATCACCAACGGAATCGTCACCACCACGCCAGCCGCCATCTGGGTACCGAACGGCTGGTCGAAGCCGGAACCCGAGACGCCCTGGAACTTCGAGATGAGCACGTTCGCGGTCTGGATCTCCTTCTTGTTCACCATGCTCAGCGCGATCAGGAACTCGTTCCAGGCCGCGATGAACGTGATGATCGCCGTGGTGAACACGCCAGGTGCGGCCAGCGGAAGGATCACCTTGCGGAACGCCTGCGCCGGGGTGCAACCGTCCACCATCGCCGCCTGCTCCAACTCCCTCGGCATCTGCCGGAAGAAGGCGGTCAGGTTCCACACCGCCAGTGGCAGCGCGAACGACAGGCTGGGCACGATCATCGCCTGGTAGGTGTTGATCCAGTTGATGTCGATGAACAGCTTGAGCAGTGGAACGACCAGCGAGATGCCGGGGAACATCGACGTGGTGATGATGATCGCCAGGACGAAGTTCTTGAACCGGAACTCGAGCCGAGCCAGCGTGTAGGCGGCGAGGATCCCGATCACCAAGGTCAGGATCGTCACCGTGCCGGCTACCAGCAGGCTGTTCGCCAAGGCCCGGCCGAACCCGACTCCCTCGCCGAAGACGGCGCGGATGTTGTCGAGTGAGAGCGGATTCGGGAAGAACGAGTTGTCGAACTGGTCGGCCGGACGCCGGAACGCCGAGACGGCCATCCAGTAGAAGGGCAGCAGACAGTAGATGACGATGATCGCCACCCCGAGCAGCGGCGCGTACCTCCGCAGCGGTCCTGCCTCCGCGGCCTGGATGTCGATCTTCGGTGCTGCTTGCACGTCGGTTGCCATCAGACCTCACTCCCCGTCTTGACCCCTGCGGCCGAACCACCGGCAGCAGGCGATCCGTTGCCACGACCGCCCCAGCGCTTCCGGCCGGCGGTGCGCGTCTTCACCCGGGCCTCGCCGATGACGTCGGCGCCCAGCACCTTGACGAACGCGAATGCCACGACCGCCACGTAGACGAACAGGATGAACGCGTAAGCGGCCGCCGGTCCGTACCTGGTGTTGGTGGCCTCGTCGAACGCCAGCATCGTGATCGTCTCCACCGAATCCTTGCGTGGACCGACCAGGACGTAAGGCAGGTCGAAAAGCCGCAGGGTGTCGAGCAGCCGGAACAGTACTGCGACCAACAGGGCCGGTTTCACCAGCGGCAACGTGATCCGGACGAACTGTTGCCAAGGGCTCGCACCGTCCACCTTGGCGGCCTCGTAGATATCCGCCGAGATGGTCTGCAGTCCGGCCAGGACCAGCAGACCGATGAAGGGCGCGGTCTTCCAGGTGTCCGCGATGATGACCGACAGCACCGACTGCCAGCCCTCGGTGGACCACAGGATCTCCGTTCCCATCAAGGCGTTCGCCGCACCGTCGGCCTGGAAGATCCACTTCCACAGCAGCGCGGAGACGACCGTCGGGATGGCCCAGGGGACCAGGATGCTCGCCCTGACGATGCCCCGGCCTTTGAACGCCTTGTGCATGATCAGTGCCATCGCGACGCCCAGGATGGTCTCGAGCACCACACACACGACCGTGAAGAACGTGGTGTTGTAGAAGGCGTTCCAGAAACGGTCGCCGGCCTCGCCCGAGAAGATCGCGGTGTAGTTGTCCAGCCCCGCGAAGACGCTGCCCTCGTTGACGAAGCCGGTCTCCGGGTCCAGGACACCCGAGGTGTAGAGCGACTCCCGGAGGGACGAAATGATCGGGAACAACACGACCAGAGCCAGTACGAGAAGAGTTGGCGACAGCAGCAGCGCGGCGAGCCGGCCGGTGCCTTCGTCGTGTCGTCGTTGCCTCTTGCCTGGAGATTGCTTCACCGGTCGTTCCGCGACCGGGACGGATGTGCTCACCTCTGCCTCCTAGGTGTAGCCAGCGATGGCTGGGCCGGCGCACAGCAGTCGCTGCGCACCGGCCCACCCAAGTCGGTCATGGGGTGATGAGAGTGCTCAGCTTGGACTGAAGATCCGTCAGCGCCTGCTTCGGATCCGCCTTGTTGGTCAAGGCGTCGTACGCCGACTGCTGGATCGCCGCGGTCACATCGCCGTACTTGACCACCACGGGCCTCGACTTCGCGCCCGCGATCGACGCCTTCAGCGGCGCCAGGTACGGGAACTGCTTGTTCAGCGCCGGGTCGTCGTACAGCGACGCCCAGGTCGGGGCCTGCGAGGTCTTCTCGATGTTCGCCTTCTGGCGCTCCTCGCTCACCATGAACTTGATGAAGTTGACCGCGGTCTCCTTGTTCGGGGTGAAGGAGCTGACCGCCAGGTTGTGACCGCCCAGCGTCGAGACACCGGGACCGTCCTTGCCAGGCAGCGGAGCGACCCCGAACTTACCGACGATCTTGGAGGTACCCGCCTTGCTCGCCAGCGCGTACACGTAGGGCCAGTTGCGGAGGAACAGGAGGTTGCCCGCCTCGAACGCGCGGCGGCTCTCCTCTTCCTTGTAGGTGATCGCGGCCGGCGGGATCTCCTTGGTCTTGAAGCCGTTCACCAGCTCCTCCAGACCGGCGAGCGCCTCCGGCGTGTCGACGTTCGGCTTGCCGTCGGGACCGACGACCACACCGCCCGCCGCGTTGACCGCCTCGGAGAAGTTCACCGTCAGGCCTTCGTACTTCTCGAACTGACCGGCGTAGCAGTTCATGTCCTTGGCCT
This sequence comes from Kribbella sp., assembly GCF_035687465.1. Lineage (NCBI taxonomy): Bacteria > Bacillati > Actinomycetota > Actinomycetes > Propionibacteriales > Kribbellaceae > Kribbella > Kribbella sp. The sequence goes on along the minus strand of NZ_DASRXP010000663.1, from coordinate 4,348 downwards.
CGGGCAGCGCCTTCACCTTGGCGCAGGCGGCGGTCATCTCGGCCCAGGTCGTCGGCGGCTTGACGCCGGCCTTGTCGAGCATGTCCTTGCGGTAGTAGAGCAGTCCGCCGTCGGAGGTGCTCGGTACGGCGTACAGCTTGTCGCGGTACTTCGCCGTCTCGAGGGTCGCCGGGATCAGCTTGTCGAGTGGGAACTGGTCCTGGGGCAGTTCGTCGACCCAGCGGTTCGCCGCGAACTCCGCAGTCCAGACCACGTCCAGGTTGAGCACGCTGAACGCGTCGGACTTGTTCTGCGCGTTCTGGATCATCTGCTGCCGCTGCTGGTTCGCATCCTGCGGCAACTCGATGATGGTGACCTTCTGGTCGGGGTTCTGCGAGTTCCAGGCCGCGACCTGGTTCTTGAGGTTGCCGGACGTGTCAGCGCCGCCCGCCAACGTGATCGGGCCCTTGCCGGTGAGCGCCCCACTCGTGGATCCCCCACTGCTGCTGTCGTCGTCACCGCCACACGCGGATGCGAGCAACACCAGGCTGCTCGCTACGGCCAGAGCGACCGCCTTGCGTGTGTGTGATCGTTCAAACCTCATCGTGTACCTGCCCTCTCCCGATGGGACCTCTTGCCTGGTTCTGCGTCGGCCGGTCGCAGTTCCCCACCACGCTGCAATCCGCCCTGTCCGGACAGTAACCGAGATCGGGGGCGATGTGTCCTGAGCCACACACCTGACCGATCGTCATGAACGGACAAACGCATGGCTGTATGCGACCGCGATTCGAGGGCCCGCACAACCAGGTGTTTCTTAACGATTCGGTATTACCGAACAGTAACCTGGCTGAAACGGGCAGAACTGATCAGATCGACTCCGCGCAGTCGCCGACACGCTCCGGAGCGGATCCGTCGCGTCGGGGCAGGATCAGGCGTCCTGGGGTTCTTCCGTGGTCGCGGAGGCGTCGCCGACGTTGGCGCGGACCCACTCGACGATCTCGGTGGTGGTGGCGCCGGGGGTGAAGATCTTGTGCACGCCCAGATCGGCCAGCGGCTGCAGATCGGCCTCGGGGATGATCCCGCCGCCGAACACCACGATGTCGTCCGCGTCGCGCTCCGCGAGCAACTCGCGGACCTTCTTGAACAGGGTCATGTGCGCACCGGACAGCACCGACAGGCCGACCGCGTCCGCGTCCTCGGCGATGGCGGTCTCGACGATCTGCTCGGGGGTCTGGTGCAGGCCGGTGTAGATGACCTCCATGCCGGCGTCGCGCAGCGCCCGCGCGACCACCTTCGCGCCCCGGTCGTGACCGTCCAGTCCAGGCTTGGCGACGACTACTCGCAGTGGGCTCGCGGCTGGCATCTAGGGACCTCTCCGGTACGCCGGGCGCAGCGTTGCGCCCTGGACAATCGCAGGCTATCCGAGCCCCACCTCACGGATAAGACACGGAGGCGTGTGTTCCCGGCCACGCGCGCCGGGAACCGGTTACCGTGGAAAGAGATCGGACCAGTTGTGCGGGGGGTCTGATGCACCGAGGAGACGCCGATGAGCGCTGAGGCGGTCGAACAGCCGGAGGATTCGCCCGGCGATCCGGCGAAGGAGGCCACCCGGAGCAGCATCCGGGAGGCCCTCGACGGTTTGCGGTACGGCGCCCGCTCTGCCTTGAGCCCCCGGGTCCTCCAGGGCGCTGCGGTCGAGCTCGGCTGGATCACCACCCATCTCGCGATGTACCCGCTCGGCCTGGTCGGCGGCACCGGCAGCAAAGCGGAGCGCCTCACCCTCACCGGCCTCACCCCGGCCCAGCGCAGCCTGCTCGTCGGCGACGTCAGAGCAGCCGGTACGCCGATCCTCCTGGCGCACGGGATCGTCGACAACCACACCGTCTTCGCCCTGATGCGCCGCCAGTTGCTGCGCCGGGGATTCACCAGGATCCAGAACTTCTCGTACTCTCCGCTGACGCTCGACGTCCGGCGTACGGCGGAGCGGTTGGGGGCCGAGATCGAGGCGCTCTGCGAGGAATCCGGCTCCGAGCAGATCCATGTGGTCGGACACAGCCTCGGCGGCCTGATCGCGCGGTACTACATCCAGCGCCTCGGCGGGGACCGGCGCGTGCACACCTGCGTGACGCTCGGCACCCCGCACCAGGGCACGATGGCGGCTCGGCTGCTGCCCTGGCCGCTGGTCAAGCAGGTGCGGCCGGACAGCGACCTGATGGCGGAACTGGCCGAGCCGGCGCCTGACTGTCAGACCCGGTTCATCGCGTTCTACAGCGACGTGGACCAGCTGATCGTGCCGCAACGGAGGGCCCGGATCCGTCACCCCGATCTGACGGCGCGTAATATCCGGGTTCGCGGCGTGGGCCACCTGTCCCTGCCGTTCCACGGCGAGGTCGTGCACCAGATCACCGGTGTCCTTTCCCACCTCGACGAGCAGGGCCCGGTTGCCTGACCCGTCAACTGGTTTGCGCCTTCAGGTGGATGCACGTGCAGGCGCTCATGCAAAAGTTTCGTGAAGGTGAGGGCTGAAATCGGGTGGCAGGGTTTGTCGCCTCGTGACTGTTCCGTTATGGTGCATGAGCCCCCGGAGGGAATAAATCTCCCCGGGAGCGGACAGTGCCCCTCCCCTGTGACCGAAAGGCCACGTTGTGTCCCAGCACCGTGCCGCGGGTAACCGCGTCACGCCAGGCAATAGTGCTGCGCGCAAGACCGGCGCATCACGTCACAGTGCCAAGCATCGTGTTGCCAGGCGTAACACCCCAGGTGGTACCCAGATCGTCGGTTTGACCGCAGCCCTCGCTGCGGCAGCGGGCGCTGTCGGCTTCAGCCACAGCTCGCTGGCCTCGCCGACGCAGGCGAACTCCGCGGTGAACGTCGCAGCGCTCACGATGGGCAACAGCCAGCTCTCCGAGGTCACCACGGCCCGGATCGAGCGGCGTCAACTGGCCACGCGTGACTCCTCGCGAGTCGAGCTGTCCACCACGGAAGCATCCAAGAAGCAGGCCTCGGCCGCCGCGATCTCCAAGGCGAGGGCCGCGAAGCTCGACGCCACCAAGAAGCTGACCGCTCAGCGCGCCTCCGCCCTCGCCGCCGCCAAGGCCGCCTCGGAAGCCGCCGCCGAGAAGGAGCGGAAGTCCTCCACCCGCTGCGAGATGATGATCTCCGGCTACCACATCACCGCCGGCTTCGGTCAGGGCGGCAGCCGCTGGGCCTCCGTCCACACCGGTACCGACTTCGCCGCCCCGATCGGCACCCCGATCCGGTCCGTGATGAAGGGCGTCGTGCTGTCCGCCGAGTTCGCCGGACCGTACGGACGGCAGGTCCGGATCAAGCACGAGGACGGCACCGAGACCTGGTACAACCACATGTCGAAGTTCTCCGTCTCGCCGGGCGAGACCGTGTACGCCGGCGACCAGGTCGGCGCGGTCGGCGTCACCGGCAACACCACCGGCCCGCACCTGCACTTCGAGGTCCGTCCGGACGGCGGAGAGCCGATCAACCCCATCCCGTGGCTCGAAGACACCTGCGGTCTCAACCCCTGACAGTCAACGCCACGTAAAGAATTGCCGACCGCGACCGACCGGCGATTAGGCTCCCGCGCATGCGTCCGGCGCCAGGTGAAGTCCTCCATTTCTCCGAAGATCCGACCATCCGCACCTTCCGGCCCCATCTCGCCTCTGGCAGGACAACGCCGTACGTCTGGGCCGTCGACCACGATCGGGCCCCCGACTACTGGTTCCCGCGGCAGTGCCCGCGCGCGATGGCCTGGGTCGGGCCGAAGACCACCGCTGAGGACCAGTCCCGCATCGTCGGCGATGGTTGCGGAACGCGAGTACACGTGATCGAGTACGGCTGGCTGGATGCGCTCAGGACGGTCGAGCTTTACGCGTACCGCCTCCCGGCTGCTCCCTTCGAGGCCACCGACGCCGCGGTCGTCGCGACCACCGAGGTAACGCCCCTGGGACCGCCTGAGCGCGTCGGCGACCTCTTCGATCTTCATGCCACGGCAGGCATCCAACTACGCGTCCTACCCCATCTACACGACTTCTGGGACGCCGTGATCGCCTCGACCCTGGGATTCAGCGGCATCCGCCTCCGGAACGCACTCCCTCGCCCGTACGACGAATCGCCCGCGCCCGGCGATTCGTAGTACAGGCTCAGCCGGCGGCTCGAAATGTGGGGGACGTGGGTGGTGGGCGGTGCCATTATTGGGCGGTGACTGATGCGGCGGGGGCCTACCGGGAGCTGGCTGAGGACGCGTGGCGGTGGGTGCTGGATCAGGTGCGGTGGGACGACGGGCCGTGGATCCCCACGACTGTGAGCGGGCCTGGCGTGCCGGAGATCCCGGGGGATCGCGACGGGATGCACAGTG
>NZ_DASRXP010000662.1:0-19092 GCF_035687465.1 Kribbella sp. | reverse complement strand
GATCCGCCGGATCAGCATCGCCCAACACCCCTGGGCCGCCCGCATCAGCGCCGACATCAACACCGACGAACTACGAGCCACTCTGGCGACCATGCAAACCCTCGTCGCAACCCTCGAAGCCGACCGCCCCGAGTAGACATCGCAGAGGAATCGCAGGCACGACGGCCCGTAGTACAGGGAAGTGTTGTCTACAAGGATGTGTTGTCAGCGGGTGCGGAAGGCGCGTTCTACGTCGGCGGTGGCCAGGACGCCGTAGACCTGGCCGTTGGCGTCGAGGACCAGGTACTCCGAGGCCGGCGCCTTCCGCAGCGTCGCGAGGATCTCCTCGCCGGTGTCGTTGACGCCGATGATGTGGCCCGCGCCGATCCGGGTCGACACCTCGCCGACCGTGGTCCACGGACGCTGCGCCGGCGCCACCGCGTTGACCGCGGACTCCGATACCAACGCGTGCGGCTTGTCCTCACCGTCGATCACCACAACGGCCCCCGCGTGCGCCTCTCCTGCCCGCCGGACCGCCTCCGATACCGGAGTGGATGCGTGTACTGCAATCGCTCGCCGGGCCAGGGTGCGGACCTGCAGCGCCGGCAACTTCCGCCGCAACCGGGCCTGCATCAGCGAGGCGGTCGAGCCCATCCACAAGAAGAACCCGACGGCCAGGGCGATCATGAAGTCGATCAGCGTCGGCTGGCGATCGAAGACCTCCTCCAGGATCACCGGCGCCGCCAGTACGGCGATCGCGATCAGCCGGCCCGCCCACGCGGCCGCGATGGTCCCCGTATGCATGTTGCCCGTGAGTTTCCATACGAAAGCGCGAAGTACCCAACCGCCGTCGAGCGGCAGGCCGGGCAGCAGGTTGGTGACGCCCACGATGAGGTTGGCGACGGCAAGCTCGTACAGGGCGACCTCGGCAACGCCGTCATCCATCGAGCGGGCGCCGAAGTACGCCACGCCACCCACGAGGAGCGACGCGAGCGGCCCCACCACGGAGACGGCGAACTCCTCGAACGGCGTCTTCCGTTCGCCCTCGATGTGCGTCCCGGCCGCGAAGAAGCCGAGGTTGATCTCTGTCACCGAGATCCCGAACCGCAGCGCCACCAGCGCATGCGCGAGCTCGTGGATCAGGATCGACACGGTGAACGCGACCATGAAGGCGAACGACGCGACGTAGCGCCAGCCGCCCAGGTACGGGAACTGCTCGCCGATGATCGCGGAGAACCCGAAGGCCAGCAGGATCGCGACCGGCAGCCAGGTGAACCGCATGGTCAGCTTGATCCCCTTGACGCGACCGAGCACCCAGGTACCGGGCGGAGTGCCGGCAGGCTGGGCGGGAGTCTGGGGATCGCGCGGCTCTGACATCGGGGTAACGCTACTGGTCGAGTGGTAACACCGTGCTACACGCCCACGGTTAGCCGAGCCACGTACCCCTGCTGCACACTGCCGGTCACCGTAGCCAACTGCTGGACGCCGTCGTCCTCGCCGAACACGCCGTCGTCCTCCAGGGACGTGCGGGACATGTTCTGCGAGCTGCCGTCGTAGCCGTTGGTCGCATAGACGGCCTCGCAAGGTGCGGACGGGAAAGCCAACTGCGAGGTCGCGCTGATCTTCCCTGCGGCCGTCGCCTCCGACAGCGATGCGTACACCTCGAAGTGGATGTGCGGCCACCGCCCGGAGTACGCCGCCGGGAAGATCGTGGTGAACGTGACCTTGCCGTCGGCATCAGCCGCCTGTACTCCGCGCAGGTAGTTCTCGTCCTCCGCGCCCTCCGAGTAGAGCGAGTACCGCCCCAGCGCATCGCAGTGCCACAGGTAGACCGCGGCACCTGTCAGCGCGGTGTCCTTGGCAGCATCCAGTACTACGAGTTCGACGGTCAGCGGGACTCCACTGGCAACACCCGAGGCTGATCCGAAGGACTTGGTCAGGTCGCTCCGCACGATGCCGGACTCGGTCAGCACGTTCGGCCCGTTCGACCCGTCCCCCGGATAAGGCCCGGCGGTCTCCTGCGGGATCTCGTCGACGTCGACGGCCGACGACGTGCTGCTCGGCGTACTGGACGGCGTACTGGAGGTCGCGCTGGGCGTCGGCGTTGAGCCGGAAGCCGAGGGGGTCTCGTCGGCGGAGCAACCGGCGACGACGGCCACTCCGGCGCCGACCAGCAGCCGGAGCACGTTCCTCCGGCGGAGCGTGCCCAGGTCGTGGACCAGGCCCAGGTCGTGTTCGTGTGGGGTCATCTCGGTCTCCTCGGTTGGTTGCGCCTTCCACCAGATTGCCGGGACCGGCCGATGGTTTCCCGAAAGTCCGCTGATAGTTCCCTGGGAGCCGCTGCCGAGCGAGGGTTTGTCCACAGCCCGGGGCGGCGGACCAGCGAAGTGTCGGTGCGACCGCCTAGCCTTTCGGCATGAGCGTTGCAGCAGCAGTCGATGCGCACGGCCACCCGCGCGGGGCGTTGTCGCCGTCCCGTGCTGCCGATTTCATGAGCTGCCCGCTCAAGTACCGGTTCCGCGTGATCGACCGGCTGCCGGAGAAGCCCTCGCCGGCCGCGGTCCGCGGCACCGTCGTGCACAGCGTGCTCGAGCGGCTCTTCGACCTGCCCCGCGGCCAGCGGACCCTCGAGCAGGCGAGCCTGATGATCGAGCCGCAGTGGCAGCAGGTGCTCGCCGACGAGCCGGAGGTCGCCGCGCTGTTCGCCGAGGACGCCGACGGCGAGGAGCTGGCCAAGTGGCTGGCAGAGGCCCACCAACTGCTCGGCAAGTACTTCACCCTCGAAGACCCGAACCTGCTGGAGCCCGCCGAGCGCGAGCTGTATGTCGAGACCCAGCTCGAGTCGGGCCTCACCCTCAGGGGGTACGTCGACCGCCTGGACGTGGCTCCGACCGGGGAGATCCGGGTAGTCGACTACAAGACGGGCAAGTCGCCCTCGGAGTTCTTCGAGGCGAAGGCGCTCTTCCAGATGAAGTTCTACGCGCTGGTGCTCTGGCGGCTGCGCGGGGTGGTTCCGTCGATGCTGCAGCTGGTCTATCTCGGCAACGGCGAGATCGTCCGGTATGTCCCCGACGAGGCTGATCTGCGCGCCTGCGAGCGCAAGGTCACCGCGTTGTGGAGCGCGATCACCCGTGCGCTGGAGTCCGGCGACTGGCGACCTAGCCCCGGGCCGCTGTGCGACTGGTGCGACCACAAGGCGATCTGCCCGGCCTGGGGTGGCACTCCCCCGCCGCTCCCGGACCGCTCGGTCGAGGAGGTCGCGCAGGAGTCCGCGGGCGTCGATCTGGTCGGTGTCGATGGCTGAAGCTGAGGTCGAGGTCAACCTTTTCGGCGGCTTGAGGTGCTGGTCACACCAGGTCGATGCCACCCTCGACCACCGCTCTCGGATACGGTCCGGTTTATGAGTCATCCGCATCCCGACCTCGGCCAGCCGCCCAACCTCCCCGACAACGCCCTCCGCGTGGTCGCCCTCGGAGGACTCGGCGAGATCGGCCGCAACATGACCGTGTTCGAGCATCGCGGCCGGTTGCTGGTGGTGGACTGCGGTGTGCTGTTCCCCGAGGAGCACCAGCCCGGCGTCGACGTGATCCTGCCCGACTTCGCCTGGATCCGGGACCGGCTGGACAAGATCGAGGCGATCGTCCTCACCCACGGCCACGAGGACCACATCGGCGGTGTGCCGTACCTGCTGAAGGAACGCGCCGACATCCCGGTGATCGGTTCCAAGCTGACGCTGGCGTTCATCACCGCGAAGCTGAAGGAACACCGGATCAAGCCGCAGACCGTCGAGGTCAAGGAAGGCGACAAGCGCCGGCTCGGCCCGTTCGAGTGCGAGTTCTTCGCCGTGAACCACTCGATCCCGGACGGTCTGGCTGTCGCGATCCGGACCAAGGCCGGCCTGGTCCTGCACACCGGCGACTTCAAGATGGACCAGTTCCCGCTGGACCGCCGGCTGACCGACCTGCGCGGGTTCGCCAAGCTCGGTGAAGAAGGCGTCGACCTCTTCATGACCGACTCCACCAACGCCGAGGTCCCCGGGTTCACCACCGCGGAGAAGGACCTCGGTCCGGCCATCGACACGGTGTTCCGCACCGCGCCGGGCCGGATCATCGTCTCCAGCTTCGCCAGCCACGTGCATCGGATCCAGCAGGTGCTCGACGCGGCGAAGGCGGGCGGCCGGAAGGTCGCGTTCGTCGGTCGCTCGATGGTCCGCAACATGGGCATCGCCGGCGATCTGGGTTACCTGAAGATCCCGAAGGGCCTGATCGTCGACCTCAAGGAACTGGAGAAGCTGCCGGACCGCAAGGTCACGCTGATCTGTACCGGTTCCCAGGGCGAGCCGATGGCCGCACTGTCCCGGATGGCGAACCGCGATCACATGATCCGGATCGGCGAGGGCGACACCGTGCTGATGGCGAGCTCGCTGATCCCCGGCAACGAGAACGCGATCTACGCGGTGATCAACGGGCTGATCCGCTGGGGCGCCAACGTCGTGCACAAGGGCAACGCGAAGGTGCACGTCTCCGGCCACGCCAGCGCGGGCGAGCTCGTCTACTGCTACAACCTGGTCAAGCCGCGCAACGTGATGCCGGTGCACGGCGAGTACAGGCACCTGAAGGCCAACGCGGCGCTCGCCGTCGCCACCGGCGTACCGGCAGACAACGTGATCATCGCCGAGGACGGCGTGGTCGTGGACCTCAACCGGGGCAAGGCACGGATCACCGGCAAGGTCGAGGCCGGGTACGTGTACGTCGACGCGATGACGGTCGGTGGGGTCACCGAGGCGAACCTCAAGGACCGCCGGGCGCTGGCGGAGGAAGGTGTCGTCACGGTCGTGCTGATCGTGGACGCCCACACCGGCAAGCTGGCCGAGCCGCCGGACTTCCTGGCCCGTGGTTTCGTTCACGACGACACCACCTTCAAGGAGGTCGTCCCGGTGATCGAGGACACCCTCGCGCGAGCCGCCAAAGAGAGCATCGGCGACTCCAACCAACTCGAGGAACTGGTAGGCCGAGCAGTAGGCAACTGGACCTACCGCCACTGGCACCGCCGCCCCGTCGTCATCCCCGTGGTCATCGACGCCTGAGTCGGCACGCTGACGAACCTGGGCGCGGGTTAGCGTTCGGGTCGTGAATCTTGTCGATCAGGTGGTGGCGATCCGGACTGTCGGGCTGGGGAAGAGCTACGGGGCCGGCGAGACGCGGATCGACGCGATCGCGGACTTGAGCGTCGACTTCGGCAAGGGTCGGTTCACCGCGATCATGGGGCCTTCCGGGTCCGGGAAGTCCACCGTTCTGCACTGCCTGGCCGGGCTCGACCGTCCGACCACCGGCCAGGTCGTGCTCGGCGGCGTCGACCTGACCCGGCTGGACGAGAAGGCCCTCACCCACCTGCGCAGGGACCGGATCGGCTTCGTCTTCCAGGCGTTCAACCTGGTCCCGACCCTGACCGCGCTCGAGAACATCACGCTCCCGCTCGATCTCGCCAACCGCAAACCGGACGCCGCCTGGCTCGACACCGTGCTGGAGACCATCGGCCTCAAGGACCGCCTGCACCACAAGCCTTCGGAGTTGTCGGGCGGCCAGCAACAACGAGTCGCCTGCGCCCGCGCGCTGGTTTCCCGGCCGGATGTCGTCTTCGCCGACGAACCCACCGGCAACCTCGACTCCCGGTCCTCCGCCGACGTGCTCAGTTTCCTCCACCGCTCCGTCCGGGAGTTCGGCCAGACGGTGGTGATGGTGACCCACGATCCGACCGCGGCGTCGTACGCGGATCGGGTGCTGTTCCTCGCCGACGGGCGGCTGCGGTCCGAGCTGACCGACCCGACGGCCGAGTCGGTCCTCGACGCGATGAAGCAGCTCGACGGGGTCGCCTGATGCTCAAGCTGGGCCTCCGCTCTGTGTTGGCCCACCGCCTCCGCTTCCTCCTCTGCACCGTGGCCGTGGTGCTGGGGGTCGCGTTCGTCGGCGGCGCGCTGATCTTCACCGACACCCTGTCCGCCGCCCTGAAGAAGAACTTCGCCGGCAGCACCGCCGACATCACCGTCACCCCGGCCTCCGAGCTGGCAGACCGTACTGCGAACGCCCGGCCCGCCACCGTTTCCTCGGACCTGGCGAACAGCATCGCCGCAGTACCGGGCGTCGCCACCACCGATCCGCAACTGTTGATCAGCGGTGTCGAGATCCTCGGCAAGGACGGCCAACCGCTCGACAGCTACGGCCTCCTGACGTACGCCGCCGGCTGGCCCCACGATCCCCGGACTGCTCCCTTCCGGATGCTCGACGGCCGCGAACCCTGGGGTCAGAGCCAGCTCGGACTCGACCAGACCACCGCCCGTCGCGAGGGATTCGAACTCGGCGACAAGATCAAGGTGGTCACCCCGGCCAGGTCACTCACCGCCACCCTCACCGCGATCACCACCCCCGGCCTCGCAGGAGCGTCAGCTGGAGCTCCCTTGGTCACCTTCGACCCGGCCAGTGCCCAGTTCCTCCTCCTCGGCGATCCCGGCTGGACCTCCATCGGCGTCGCCATCCAGCCCGGCCAAGACGCCAACACCGTCCGCGAGGCGATCGCGAACATCGCGGGCAAAGACGTCAGCGTGCGCACCGCGGCCCAGGTCTCAGCCGACGGCGAGAACGCGCTCGACGACGCCTTCGGCGGCTTCAGCACAGTGCTGCTGCTGTTCGCGGGGCTCGCGCTCTTCGTCGGCGCCTTCCTGATCGTGAACACCTTCGCGATGCTGGTCGCCCAGCGCTCGCGCGAACTGGCGCTGCTTCGTGCCATCGGCGCCTCCCGCGGGCAGGTGACCGGCACGGTGACAGCCGAGGCGTTCCTGATCGGCGCGATCGGTTCCACCCTCGGTCTGCTGCTCGGGATCGGGGTCGCCGCCGGCGTGCAGTTGTACTACCAGCATCTCGACCTCGCAATTCCCTCGGCGAATCTCCAGGTCAGCGCCGCCACCGTCATCGCCTGCTACGTGATCGGCATCGGAGTCACCGTCGCCGCCGCCTATCCAGCCGCCCGGCGAGCAGGCAAGCTCCCACCGGTCGCCGCGATGCGCGACGACGCGGCCCTGCCCGAACGGTCGATGCTGGTCCGCCTGATCATCGGCGGCTTCCTGCTGCTGATGGCAGCCAGCCTCTATCTGATCGCTCGCCAGCTGACCGGCCTTCCCGGCGCGGTCCTGCTAGGCCTCGCCGCCGCGATCACCCTGCTCGGCGTGATCATGACAAGCCCCCTGGTCAGCCGGTACGCCGTCCGCGGGCTGATGTCGCCTTTCGGCGGCCGGGCCGCGGTCACTCTCGGACGCCGCAATGCCGAACGCAACCCCCGCCGAACCTCGGCAACGGCGTCCGCGCTGATGATCTCGGTCGCGCTCGTCAGCGGGCTCGTGGTGATCGCGGCCTCCGCCAAGGCGTCCGTTGACCGGAACATCGCCGACGCCCTCGGGACCTCCGAGCTGGTGGTGACGAACGACGGGAACAGCTCGTTCAGCAGCCAGGCCGGCGACCACATTTCCGCAGTACCGGGGGTCGCGGCCGTGCACCGCGTCCGGCAGCTCGGCGGCCAGGTCGGCGACACCTCGGTCAAGGTCGTCGGGGTGTCCGCCGGCACCTTGGCCGGACCGATCACCAGCTCGGTCGAGTCGGGCTCTCTCCAAGGTCTGCAGAGCGGTCAGGCGGCGCTGCCACGGAACGTGGCCAGGAATCTCGATCTGTCGGTCGGCAAGACCTTCCAGCTGACCACCTCGACCGGGAAGCACCAACTGACCGTCGGCGCCGTGATCGCGGCGAACCGCCAGGTCGACGGCGTGATCCTGTCGCTGGAGCAGTTCCGCGCGGTGGGCGGGCCCGGTACCGACTCGAGCCTCTATCTCGAAGTTGCCGACGGCACCGATCTCGCTCCGGTCCGGGTGGCGGTGCTCGGGCAACTGCACGACTACCCTTCGCTGCTGGTCCGGGACCAGCAGGCCTACGCGCAGGGCGAGCGCGGACCGATCAACGCCGTCCTTGCCGTGGTCGGCATGCTCCTCGCGCTGGCGATCCTGATCGCCGCGCTCGGCATCGTGAACACCCTCGCCCTGGGCGTGATCGAACGGACCCGGGAGATCGGCCTGCTCCGCGCGATCGGGATGGATCGGCCCCAGTTGCGGCGAATGCTGCAGGTGGAGTCGATCGCGATCGCGCTGCTCGGCGCAGTGTTGGGAGTGGCGATCGGGGTGCTGTTCGGCGCCTCCGTGCAGTCCGTGATGGCGGCTGACGGGCTGAGCGTGCTGGATATCCCGGTGCTCCAACTGGCGATCGCGGTGCTGGTCGCGGTCCTGGTCGGAGTACTGGCTGCGCTGTGGCCGTCACGCCGTGCCGCGCGGCTCGACGTACTGCGGGCGATCGCCACCGAGTGAAGGGATCCCTTGACGGAACATCACGGGTAGCCTGCCGGTGTGCCGGGCAGCGTGCAGTCCATCGAGAGGGCTGCCGCAGTGCTGCGTCTGCTGGCCGCGGCTCCGAACGGGCTGGGCGTCGCCGATCTCGGCAATGCGCTCGGGCTGGCCAAGACGACCGTGCACGGGATCCTCAAGACCTTGCATCAGGTCGGCTTCGTCGAACAGGACCACACCGGCGCGCACTACCGTTTGAGTGACGCCTTCGGCCGTCTCGGTGACACCTATCTGGACCCGAACGAGCTCCGCAGCCGCGCGATCAACTGGGCCGACTCCCTCGCCTCCCGCAGCGGCGAAGTGGTCCGCGTCGGCCGCCTCGTCGAGGGCAAGGTGGTCGTCGTGCACCACGTCTTCCGCCCGGACGACAGCGACCAGGACCTGGACGTCGGTACGACGCTGCCGCCGCACGCCTGCGCACTCGGCAAGGCGGTGCTCGCGTTCGACACCAGCGGCGCCTCCCGGCCTCGCAAGCTCGACGCCTACACGACGAGAACGATCGTCGAGTCCTCTCGGCTGTCCGAGGAACTGGCCGCGGTCCGGGCGAAAGGCTGGGCCGGGGAGTTCGAGGAGCAGACGGTCGAGCTGGCCGGGATTGCGGCACCGATCCGCGGGCTCGGCGGCCTCGTCGTCGGTGCCGTCGGCCTCACCGGCCGGATCGAACGCATCTGCGACAGCAGACTGCGCCACCGCACGGACCTGGTCACCATGGTCCGAGCCACCGCCGAAGCCATCGGCCGCGACCTCCGAGAGGACCGCTGATGCCTGCTTCCGACCGCACCGCGCTGAGCTGGGGTGTGGCGGATGGCTGAGCAGTACGTCGCTGCCGTGGATCAGGGCACCAACTCGACCCGGTGCATCCTGTTCGACCGCCGCGGGCGGCTGGTCTCGGTCGCGCAGCGGGAACACAAGCAGCACTTCCCGAAGCCGGGCTGGGTCGAGCACGACGCCGCCGAGATCTGGCGCAACGTGACCCGCGTGGTGCCGTCGGCGATCCGGCAGATCGGTGCCGAGCCTGCCCAGATCGTTGCCATCGGCATCACCAACCAGCGGGAGACCAGCCTGCTCTGGGACCGCCGGACCGGGCAGCCGATCGGCCATGCGGTGGTCTGGCAGGACACCCGGACCGATCGCCTGATCACCGAGCTGGCCGGCTCGGAAGGTCCGGACCGGTTCGCCGATCTCTGCGGACTGCCGCTGACCACGTACTTCTCCGCTCCCCGGCTGCGCTGGATGCTCGACCACACGCCCGGGCTCCGGGAGCGGGCGAACCGCGGCGAGGTGCTCTTCGGCACGATGGAGAGCTGGCTGATCTGGAAGTTCACCGGCGGTCCCGACGGCGGCCTTCACGCTACCGACGTGACGAATGCCAGTCGCACGATGCTGATGAACATCGAGACGCTGGAGTGGGACGACGAGTTGCTCGCGGCCTTCGACGTACCGCGCTCGTTGCTGCCCGAGATCCGCCCGTCGTCCGGCGTCTTCGCGACCGCCACGGAGGTGCTGCCCGGCGTACGGATCGGGGCTGCGCTCGGGGATCAGCAGGCTGCCTTGTTCGGGCAGACCTGCTTCAGCCCGGGTGAGGCGAAGTGCACGTATGGCACCGGCTCGTTCCTGCTGCTGCACACCGGGAAGGAGATCGTCCGGTCGACGCACGGGATGCTCACGACCGTGGCGTACCAGATCGGCTCGCAGCCGGCGGCGTACGCGCTGGAAGGGTCGATGGCGGTCACCGGTTCGCTGGTGCAGTGGTTCCGGGACGGGCTCGGGCTGATCCACACCGCGGCCGAGATCGAGACGCTGGCGCGGACCGTGGAGGACAACGGCGGCGCTTACATCGTGCCCGCGTTCTCCGGCCTGTTCGCACCCCACTGGCGAAGCGAGGCGCGCGGGGTGATCGCGGGTCTCACCTCGTACATCACCAAGGGCCACCTCGCCCGGGCCGTCCTCGAGGCGACCGGGTTCCAGACCCTGGAGGTCGTCAACGCGATGAACGCGGACTCGGGGATCGCGCTGACCGCGCTGAAGGTCGACGGCGGGATGACGGCGAACAACCTGCTGATGCAGTTCCTCGCGGACCTGCTCGATGTGCCGGTGGTCCGTCCGATGGTGACCGAGACGGTCTCACTGGGTGCCGCGTACGCCGCAGGGCTCGCGGTCGGCTACTGGCCCGACCTCGAGGGTCTTCGGAGTAACTGGCACCGCGCGGGGCAATGGCTTCCGCACATGGACCCCGCTCGCCGCGCGGCGGAGTACGCGAACTGGCAAGCCGCTGTTCAACGCACCTTCGGCTGGATCCGCCCGGACAGCTGATCAGGCGTGCCAGGTCCAGTTCTGGCGTTCGTAGCGGATCTCGAAGCCCGCCCGGAGCATGTTGTCGAGGGACGGATTGTGTTCACCCGGGGAGGGCTTGCCGGTCTCGGCGCTCAACCACTTCGCCCCGTCGGCCGCCGCCTGCCGGGCCCGCGCGGCCAGCAACGCCGACTGCGCACCTCGGCGCCGATGCGTCGGCAACGTCGAAGCCCCTGCGAACCCCGCGACCTGCCCGGTGATCAGCAGAGCGGCCGCGGAAACCAGCTCCCCGCCGTCCCAGGCCCCGTACGCCGTCCAGCCCGGCTGCTCAAGGAGACCCGTGGACATCTGGTCCAGCCCCAGGTCCGCCATACCGAAGCCGCGCAACAACACCGACCACCACTCCTCGGCATCGGCAACTCCGACCACGCCGATCCGCAGGTCGGTCTCGGGTGTTTCCATCAGCCCGGCGAGCCGTGCCAGCTTCAGCCAACTGCCGCCCGCGGTCAGTCCTTCCGCCTTGCAGATCTGGTCCCAGTCCGCCGGCAACACGGACGGCGCGAACTGCAGGGTCGCCACCTTCGTCCCCTGTTCGCGGTAGAAGCTCGTGATCTGCCCGACGAGGTCTGCCGTCACCGGCTCGGTGAACCCGAATCCGAGCGCCTTGCTCCAGTAGTTCGTCACGTCATTGCGCACCGACAGCACCACACCGCCGCCGACTCGCGTCGACGCCATCCCGAGTTTCTCCTGCGCCTCCGGCGACCCGGCATGCTCGTAGCCCCAGACCGCCTCGGCCTCGGCGTTCTCGAGCAATTCGGCCATCCGGTCCAATGACATGACAATCCTCCGGCGACGACAGGGGGCGAGTTCCCACCTCGACCTTAGGTCGCCAAACCCAACGGACAAGGAAAACGCAAGCGTGCCGTAAGCAACGGCCGTGGCAACAGTGACCGCAGCCTCCCCATCCGTAGCTTCCTCCGGAAGCAGCAGTGGCGAGGGCGGCATTGCAGCGCCTTCAACTGCTGGGCGTGCTCAGGCGGTCCAGACCCAGGAGGGGCGGTCGTAGAGGACTTTGAAGCCGGCGCGTTGCACGTTGTCCAGGGACGGATTCGTCTCGCCTTCCGCCGGCTTGCCGGTCTCCACTCCGAGCCAGCGGCATCCGGCCGCGATCGCGTCCTCGGCCCGTCGTGCGAGCAGCGCCGACTGCGCACCACGCCCCCGGTACGCCGGCAACGTCGACGCGCTGACGAATTCCCCGACCTCGCCCTCGACGTACAAGGCAGCCGTCGCCACCAGCTTGTCGCCCTCCCAGGCCGCGTACCCGGTAACCCCCGGAACATCGTTGATCGCGGCAAGCATCTCGCCGATCCCGCCGTCCGGATCCGGCAACCCGAAGGCCTCGACCTGCACCGCCGCCCAGGCTGCCCGGTCCTCGACCGCGATCGGCCCAACCCGCAGCGAGGTGACAGCCGGCTCGACGGGACTACCGTCCCGGACCAGCTTCACCATCGTCGCGCCCTGCCTCAGCCCGTGCACCTGGCAGATCTCCGCCCAGTCCTCCGGCAGCACCTCAGGCGGCAGATGGAAGTTCGTCACCGGATTCCCCGCGGCGCGGAAGAAGTCGAGCACCTCGCCGACCAGTTCGCTGGTCACCGGCTCGTCGAACCCGAACCCCTGCACCTTGGACCAGAATCGCGACGGATCATTGCGGACCGACAAAGCGATCCCCCGGCCGAACCGTCGACCGGTGATCCCCAGCTTCCCCAGCAGCGGCTCCGGAAGCTCCGTCAGCTTCAACATCAGATTGGCTTCGGCCGTCTCGACCCGCGCTGCCAGGTTCATGACAACCACTTTAGTGGCCCGCCAAAAGGGGCGACCAGGCAACAAAAATTGGTCAGGCGGCGTCGGTGATCGGCGCGGCGTGCGCCTCCTCGATCCCCGCTGCTGCCAGCCGGTCCAGCGTCCGTTCCAGGACGGCGGTGTCCTCGAGCGTCCGTACTTCGGTGATCTTTCCCCACCGCATCCGCAGGAACTGGTTCACCACGTTCTGGTAGCGGCTCCCGTCCGCCAGCCCGACGTCGACCGTCACGGACGTCGCGACCCGGGTGTTCCACGGCCACCCCGCGACCAGCACGTCCTGTACTGCGAACTGCGTGTCCGGCAGCAACCGGAAGCACCGTTCCCACCACCGGCGCAGCGCCTCGTGCGTGTGCCGCTCCCCCGACAACGCGTGGTCGCCGTAGAACCGGTAGGTGAAAGTCGGCGCCATCCCGGCCACCATCGCCTCCCAGTTCCCCTTGCTGATCTCCGCGAAGGCCTTGCGGACCTGTGCCGCCACAAACCGGTGATACATCGCTGGTTCCCCTCTGCCGTTGGTATCGTCAGCCTAGGGACAGTGAGTTCAATGACGCAACTGACTAGGATGTAGATCATGCGGAACACCAGCTTCGCCGGGATGCACTGCTCACTCGCCCAGTCGCTCGAGGTGATGGGCGACTGGTGGTCGCCCCTGGTGCTGCGCGATCTCTACCTCGGCCTGGACCGGTTCGACCAGCTCGTCACCGATCTCGGCATCTCCCGCAACCTGCTGACAGACCGCATCGCCACTCTGACGAACGCCGGGCTGGTCACGCGTACGCCGTACCAGGAGAACCCGCTCCGGTACACCTACTCGCTGACGGAAGCCGGCCGCGACCTGATCCCCGTCCTACTGGCCTTGACCGCCTGGGGCGACCGCTGGGCCACCCCGCAGGACGGCCCACCCATCCGCTTCACCCACATCACCTGCGGCCACCGAACCACCCCCACAGTCACCTGCTCCGAATGCGGCGACCCCCTCACCACCACCAACCTCACCCCCTCCCCCGGCCCCGGCGCCCAAACCGCCCCCGGCACCGCCCTCCTCTCCACCGTCATCCCCGCCCCGCACGGGCAAGACAGCGCCAAGGGGCAGCCCCGGGAACCCGCCTGATCATTCGCCCCCTTTTCACCCTCCTCGCCGACTGTCCAGTGGGCATTCGGCGAGGGTGAAAAGGGGGCGAATGATCAGGTGGGGTCGGTCAGGCCGGGGAGACGATGTCCGGGGCTTCGAGGCGGACCTTGTCGGCGGATTCGTCGTCGGGCTGGTCCTGGGAGTCGCGTTCGGACTGGACGCGGCGGGCGTAGAACGAGACCTCGCGCTCGATCGCCTGCTCGTCCCAGCCGAGGATCGGTGCCATCAACCGGGCGGCCGCGTGCGCTGCCTCGACGCCGCGGTCCCAGGCCTCGATGGAGATCCGGGTCCGCCGGGCCAGTACATCGTCGAGGTGCCGCGCGCCCTCGCTCCGCGCGGCGTACACGATCTCGGCCTTGAGGTAGTCCTGGGTGCCGGGCAGCTGCTCACCCAGCGACGGGTCCTCCTTGACCAGGGCGAGCACCTCGTCGATCAGCCCGCCGTACCGGTTCAGCAGGTGCTCGATCCGCGCCACGTGCAGTCCGGACTTCTGCGCGATCAGGTGCCGCTGGTTCCACAGCGCCTGGTAGCCGTCCGCGCCGACGAGCGGCGTGTTCTTGGTGACGGACTTCGGCACCCGTCCGTCGAGGGCGGCCGCGGCCGCGTCGACCGCGTCCTTCGCCATCACCCGGTACGTCGTGTACTTACCCCCGGCAACGACCACCAGCCCGGGTGCCGCATGGGCCACGACGTGCTCGCGGGACAACTTCGAGGTGCTCTCCGACTCCCCCGCCAGCAGCGGCCGGAGTCCGGCGTACACGCCCTCGACGTCCTCGCGGGTCAGCGGTGTGGTCAGCACCGCGTTCACGTGGTCGAGCAGGTACTCGATGTCCTTGCTGGTCGCGGCCGGGTGAGCCTTGTCCAGCTTCCAGTCGGTATCGGTGGTGCCGATCAGCCAGTGCCGGCCCCACGGGATGATGAACAGCACGGACTTCTCGGTCCGCAGGATCATCCCGGTGCTGGACTGGATCCGGTCCTTCGGCACGACCAGGTGGATCCCCTTCGAGGCCCGCACGTGGTACTGCCCGCGCTCCCCCACCATCCCCTGGGTGTCATCGGTCCACACGCCGGTCGCGTTCACCACCTGCTTGGCCCGTACTTCGAACTCACGTCCGCTCTCCAGGTCCTTCGCCTGCACCCCGGTGACCCGCTCCCCCTGCCGGAGGAACCCGGTCACCTTGACCCGGTTCGCGACATGAGCCCCGTACGACGCCGCCGTACGGGCGAGCTCCATCGTGTGACGGGCATCGTCGACCTGCGCGTCGTAGTACTGCAGAGCGCCGATCAGGGCGGACTTCTTCAGGCTCGGAACCAACCGCATGGCGCCCCTGCGAGTCAGGTGCTTGTGGAGCGGCAGGCCCGCGCCGTACCCCGAGCTGATCGCCATCCCGTCGTACAGGGCGACGCCGGCGCCGGCGTAGAACCGCTCCCACCAGCGGTGCTTCAGCGGGTAGAGGAACGGCACCGGCTTGACCAGGTGCGGGGCGAGGCGTTGCAGGAGCAGCCCGCGCTCCTGCAACGCCTCGTGCACCAGACGGAAGTCGAGCATCTCCAGATAGCGCAGACCGCCGTGGATCAGCTTGCTCGACCGGCTGGAGGTGCCGCTCGCGAAGTCGCGAGCCTCCAGCAGCCCGGTGGTCAGGCCCCGGGTCGCGGCGTCGAGGGCCGAGCCGGTACCGACCACCCCGCCACCGATCACCAGAATGTCGAGCTCCTCGGCATTCGCCATCGCGTCGATGGCCTCGGTCCGCGCTTGCGGTGACAGTGCCACTACGCCCACTGTGCTTTCCTTCCGTCGTCTTGCCTTTTGCTGCCTAGCCGTACTAGTCGACGTCGACCCAGTCGAGGGTCCGCTGGACTGCCTTCTCCCAGCCCTTGTACCCCTCGGCACGCTGCTCGTCGTTCCACTGGGGTTCCCAGCGCTTGTCCTCGTTCCAGTTCTGCACCAGTTCGTCGGTGTTGTTCCAGAACCCGACCGCCAGGCCGGCCGCGTACGCCGCCCCGAGGGCCGTGGTCTCCGCGACGACCGGCTTGCTCACCGGGACGCCGAGGATGTCCGCCTGCATCTGCATGCAGAGCTCGTTCGCGGTGACACCACCGTCCACCTTGAGTACCTCGAGCTTCACCCCGGAGTCCTTCTCCATCGCGTCGGCCACGTCCTTGCTCTGGTAGCAGATCGCTTCCAGTGTTGCGCGGGCCAGATGTGCGTTGGTGTTGAACCTCGACAGCCCGACGATCGCCCCGCGTGCGTCGGACCGCCAGTAGGGCGCAAACAGCCCGGAGAACGCCGGCACGAAGTACACGCCGCCGTTGTCCGCCACCTGCCGGGCCAGCGTCTCGACCTCGGCAGCGCCCGAGATGATGCCGAGCTGGTCCCGCAGCCACTGAACGGCCGAACCAGTGACGGCGATCGACCCTTCCAGCGCGTACACGGGCGCGTCGTCGCCGAACTTGTAGGCCATCGTGCTGAGCAGACCGGCCTTCGACCGGACCAGCTCGGTACCGGTGTTCAGCAGCATGAAGTTGCCGGTGCCGTAGGTGTTCTTGGCCTCGCCCGGGTTGAAACAGACCTGCCCGACGGTCGCGGCCTGCTGGTCCCCGAGGTCACCGGTGAGCGGTACCACCCCTTGGAGGGGCCCGCTCGTCAGCGTCTCGCCGTACTTGTTGGGGTCGGACGACGGCCGGATCTCCGGCAGCATCTGGCGTGGGATGTTGAAGAACGAGATCAGCTCGTCGTCCCAGTCGAGCGTCTCCAGATTCATCAGCATCGTGCGGCTGGCGTTGGTCACGTCGGTGATGTGGACGCCGCCCTCGGTACCGCCGGTGAGGTGCCACAGCAGCCAGGTGTCGGTGTTGCCGAACACGGCGTCACCGGCCTCGGCGGCCGCGCGGACCCCGTCGACGTTCTCCAGGATCCACTGGACCTTGCCGGCGGAGAAGTACGTCGCCGGCGGCAGACCGGCCTTCTGCCGGATCACATCGCCCTTGCCCTCGCGTTCCAGCGCGGAGGCGATCCGATCGGTCCGGGTGTCCTGCCAAACGATCGCGTTGTAGTAGGGCCGGCCGGTCTTGCGGTTCCAGACGACGGCCGTTTCGCGCTGGTTCGTGATGCCGAGCGCCGCCAGGTCGCTCGCCTGCAGACCCTGCGCGTTCAGTGCGGTCTTGATCACGGAGCTGGTCCGCTCCCAGATCTCCACCGGGTTGTGCTCGACCCAGCCGGCCTGCGGCAGGATCTGCGAGTGCTCCAACTGGTGCTTGCCCACCTCGTTGCCGGAGTGGTCGAAGATCATGAAGCGGGTGCTCGTGGTGCCCTGATCGACAGCACCTACGAAGTCAGCCATGGATAGTCCTCTCCTCACACTGCGCAGTCATGTGGTGGTCTTGGCCTCGGGGATCCGGCCAGGTTCCTCGTCCTCGTCCGCGATCGGGAGGTTGCGGCCCACCAGCAGGTCGTACAGGAACGCGCCGACCAGCGCGCCGATGATCGGTGCCACGATCGGCACCCAGAAATAGATATCGCCGAACTGATCCTTGAAGGCTCCTCCGTAACCGGTCAGGAAGGAGGCCAGCCGGGGCCCGAAGTCACGGGCCGGGTTGATCGCGTACCCCGCGTTGGAACCCCACGCCATCCCGATGCCGACGATCAGCAGGCCGACGATGAACGGCGCCAGGTTGGCGGCCGGCGAGGTGTTGCGGACGTCCGTGATCGCCAGGATCACGAGCATCAGGATCGCCGTACCGATGATCTGGTCCCGGAACGCGCCCCAGATGCCGACGCCGAGATCCAGGCTGCCGTTGCCCGGCAGGGTGGAGAACACGCCCTGGCTCTTGATGGTGAGCCCGGGGTCGAACTTGTTCAGTGCCTCGGTGTAGTTCCACCGAACTACGAGCGCCGCCAGGAACGCTCCGAGGAACTGTGCCACCGAGTACGGCAGCACCTTCTTCCAGCTGAACCCACGGAACGTCGCGAGGGCGATCGTCACCGCCGGATTCAGGTGCGCGCCGGTCATCCGGCCCGCCACGTAGATGCCCAGGGTCACACCGATACCCCAGGCCCACGCGATCGAGTCGTGGTCACCGGTACCGCCGGCGACCACCTGGGCGACGACGCCGCAGCCGAACAGGATCAGGATGAACGTACCGGCGAGCTCGGCGGAACACTCCCCCAGAAGGGTCTTCGCCTTGACCGCATTTGCATCGGTAGCTGTCGTAGCCATTCCGAAACTCCCTTCCACTCCGTGCGGACCACGGAGATCTGGAATCTAGGAGCGTTAGCGAGGCGGCACAACGCTGCACGTTCGACATTGTCGAACGGCACTGTTGATGCCGACCACTACGACACTCACGCAGTCTTGTTCCAGCTTGGCGTCCTGCCCATTCAGCGGCTTCACACCCCAGCTTCACACCCCAGTACGCCGGCGCGGTCGGCCGGGATCCGGATGGAGCCTCAGGCGCAGGTGGATCGCGGATCCATGGGTGTGGGTGGTTCGTGGGTCTCGTAGGTGTGGGTGGTTCGCGTCGCCGGGCTGCGTGATGGTGCTAGTCGCGGCGAGGTGAGTCAAGGGCGCTTCGCGGCCCTGCGGGCTCGAACAAGTTCGACCCTTGACACACCTCACCACGACCAGGGAAGGACGCAACTACGCCCGGAGCCGCTGAGAAGAACGGCCACAGTCCAGGGAATTACGTCGAGGGCGGCCGAACGCCTTCCACGGTAAGGAACCCGCCGATTTCATCCGCCGCCGGGGGATCTCGGGCAGGTTGTCGGGACCTTGAACACCAAATCGGGACCACCACCTGTCCGAACCCCCCGACTCAATCACCGACAAGGAGCCAGGCGAACCACCTGGCGGAACGAGCACACCACCAGGTGGACCTGCCGGTGAACCGCCCCGGCCGATAGCCGCCTGCTCGGCTGATACCGCCCTGTAGACCGGCATCGGCCCAACGACCCGGCAGCGGGCTGCTCGCCGGCTGGGCCGATAGCGGGTTGTTCGACCGATAGCGCCCAGTAGCCCGGCATCGGTCGAACGGCCCGGCACCGGCCTTCTCCCGCGGATCACGGCGCCCAATCCGAGGGGTTACCCACTCAGATTGCTGGTTACCCCCCGAGAATCTCAGGTGGTAACCAACAATCTCAGTGGTCAACCCCCCGGCTCACACCTCCAACGCACCACCCGGGCCAACGGAACCCCCAGACACAGCTCACACCCTGCGCCGGAACCACCCGGGCGGACGGATTCCCCTGGATGCGGCTCACACGTCAGCGCGGATCCGCGTAGCTGCGTCCTTCCCTGGTCGACGTGGTGGGTGTCAAGGGTCGAACTTGTTCGATCGCCGAAGGCGACGCCAAAGGCGCCCTTGACACCCACCACGTCGACTAGCACACTCCCGC
>NZ_DASRXP010000661.1:0-14273 GCF_035687465.1 Kribbella sp. | reverse complement strand
GATCTGTACGTGCGCGATGCGATCCGCGTACGTCGCGATCGCCTTGCTCACGTCATCCCCGTTGACGGTGAGGTGGTAGAGGTCCGCGAGCAGGCCGATCGCGGTCACGCCAGACTCTTGTTGCACCCGGGTGATCACGTCGACCGCGTCGGCAGCCGTCAGCAGCGGATACCTGTCCGCACCACTGACCGGCTCGACCAGTACCGTCCCGCCGAAGGAACCGGCCGCGGTGGCGGCCAGTGCGAGGTTCTCGGCGGCCAGTTCGTCCTGGGCCGCCGGGGTGACACCTTCCACGCGATTGCCGTACAAGGCGTTGAAAGCACGGCATCCGAGCCGTTCGCCGATCCCCAGCGTGACCGCGATGTTGTCGCGGAACTCCAGTGATCGTTGCGGCCAGGAGACCAGGCCTCGGTCGCCGCCGGGCATGTCGCCGGCCGCGAAGTTCAGTCCGATCAGCTGGACTCCGGCATCGCGGATCGAGCGCTCGAACGCGTCGACCTCGGCGTCACCGGGCAGAGCGGAATCGAACGGCCACCAGAACTCCACCGCTTCGAAACCGGCGGCCTCGGCGGCCGCGGGTCTTTCCAGCAAGGGCAGCTCGGTGAACAGGATCGAGCAGTTCACGGCCAGCTTGTGCGCATTCTCCATGGGTCCCACCTTCCGGAGGGGCTTGGTATACCGCATACAGTAGGCTGGCCGCAGAGTGCGGTCAAGACATGACGTAGGTCACATTTACTGGCTTCGCAGCCCGCCTTGATAGGCGCGGCCAACCCAAGAACCGCGAGGACGACTACTGCGTGGTCGCGGGACTGAAGGCGACGGTGTCGCCAGGCAGCAAGGGCACCCGGCCGTCGCCGCGGATCTGGTCGCCGTTGATCGACGCGACCACCTGGCCATCGAGGGCCAGCCCGACCTGCTTCGCGGCCGCTCCGAGATTCGCCGCGTGAACCCGCCGAGGACCCCGGCCCCCGCCTCGGTTGGCCAGTACGCCGAACCGCTCGACCACGATCTCCGGGGCTTCCCGGCGACGTGCTTCCCGGTACTCCGACAGCTCGTTCACATTGACCACGGATTCCAGCAGCGGATCGGTCCTCGCCACCTGCGGATCGGCCAGCAGTTCGGCCTCGTCGAGGCGCCGGACGACGCACTCGTCGAACAACTGGGCCGGACGGGACCGCCCAGCGTCGAGCAACTTGGTGATCCTCGACGCGATGTCGGTCCGGTAGCCGGCGGTCATGGGTTGCCGGTACCCGTGGACGATCGGCAGCACCACATCCGGCGTGTCAGGGTCGAACCGCCGGAGTACGGCCTGAATGAAGGAGACATGCAGGAAGGGCAGATCGGTCGAGCAGACGAAGGCCGTGTCCGAGGTCGCGGCTGCCACGGCCAGGCCGGCCGCGAGCCCCTGCAGAGGACCGCGCCCTTCCTCCGGGTCCTCGCAGACGACCACCGCGGGATCGAGCTCGGGCAGCTCCTGACCGGGTGCGCGAACGACGATCACCGGGCCGTCGACTGCGCGGGCGACCACGCCGGTGATGTGACGCAACAAGGTGGAGCCGTGCCATTCGAGCGCGCCCTTCGCGGTCCCCATCCGGGAGGAGCGGCCCCCGGCGAGCACTACTCCAGCAGCGGGCCTCATATTGTCGACGGTATACCAAAGGTCACTTGGCAGGCCCCTTGGAGCGGAGCGCCTGGGCCAGTTCTTCCAGCGCGGGAAGGGCATCGATGATGATCTGGGCGGACTTCTCGGGGAGCTGGTCGAGACAGGAGGCGATCGTCTCGGTCCGGACCAGCTTGACCTTCTCGTGCAGGGTGCGGCCGTCGTCCGTGGCCTCGACCCGGATCGCGCGGAGGTCCTGGGGGTTCGGGTCGCGCTGGATCAGCCCGAGCTCGGTCAGCCTGCCGACCACCCGGGACAGCATGGTCGGGTTGAGGCCCTCCAGCTGAGCCAGCTCGGTCAGGCCGAGCGGACCGCGGAACGCGATCAGCCCCAGCACCGAAGCCTGGGTCGGGGTCAGCCCCTCGTTCGTCGCCGTGGCGTTGAGCTCCCGGGCTAGCTTGGAGATCACCCCGCGCAGCTTGTTCAACGTCTCGGTATCCGACATTTTCCTCAACCCCTCTTTATTGCCTGCTGGCAAGCAATGTACTGTCATTCCGTGACGACCACAGCCCCCAGGACTGCCCCGGCGCTCGTCGGGGACGAGCCGCAGCCACACCGGCGGCTGGTGTTCGGCATCGTCTCCATCGGGCTGATGATGGCCTCGATCGATCAGACCATAGTGGCGACCGCGCTCAACGCGATCCAGCGCGACCTGCACGCGCAGCTGAACTGGAGCGGCTGGACGATCACCATCTACGCGCTCGGCCAGATCATCGTGATGCCGCTGGCCGGCCGGCTCGGTGACCAGTTCGGCCGGAAGCGGATCTTCCTCGGCGCCGCGGTGCTGTTCACGGTGGCGTCGCTGGCCTGCAGCCTGGCCGACAACATCTACCTGCTGGTGCTGTTCCGCGCCTTCCAGGCGATCGGCGGCGGCGCGTTCATGCCGACCGCGACCGGCATCGTGTCCGAGCAGTTCGGCCGCGACCGGGACCGCGCGGTCGGGATGTTCGCCAGCATCTTCCCGATCGGCGGCATCCTCGGGCCGATCATCGGCGGCGTCATCGTCACCTACTGGTCCTGGCGCGAGATCTTCCTGGTGAACGTGCCGATGGGATTGCTGCTGATCGCGCTCGGCGCCCGGTTCATCCCGCGCAGCACCCCGAAGAAGACCGGCCGGTTCGACCTCGTCGGCGCGGGCCTGCTGGCGCTGACGATGCTCAGCGGCATGTACGGGATCACCTTGCTCGGCGGCAGCGGGTCCAGCCCGACCGATCCACTCTTCCTCGGCGCGGAGGTGCTGGCGCTGATCTCGGGTTACCTGTTCGTGCGACACGCCAAACGGAGTGCTTCGCCGTTCATCCCGCTCAACCTGCTGCGCGGCCGCGGCTTCGGGGTGATGAACTCGATCAACCTGCTGTACGGCGCTGCCGTCCTGGGGTTCGGCGCGCTGGTTCCGCTGTACGCCGAATCGCGGTACGGGATCCAGCCGCTGGAGGCCGGGACGTTGCTGACGGCAAGGGCTGTCGGGATGATCTGCGTCGCCGGGCTGGCGGTGTTCGCGCTCCGGCGGACCGGCTACCGGGCCCCGATGATCATCGGGTTCCTGCTGGTCGCGGGCGGGATGACGCTGCTGGCGCTGGCACCGCACGGGATGACGCCGTACGGCTGGTTGTCCGTCGCCGCCGGGGTGACGGGGATCGGCATGGGACTGTCCATCCCGGCCTCGAACAACGCGATTCTGCAGCTCGCGCCGGACCAGATCTCGGCGATCGCGGGCCTGCGCGGGATGTTCCGTCAGTCCGGCGGCATCATCGCGGTCTCCGTCACCACCTCGATCGTCGCGAACAGCGCCAACCCGGGGATGGCCCAGGCGCACACCTTCGTCGTGTTCGCCGCGATGCTGGTGCTGCTCATCCCGTTCATTTTCCTGGTCCCGGAGCATCGCGGATCGTGGTGACTGTGCTACCGTTTTCGGCGGTTGCAGTTTTGCAGTTCCACGTTCGTTTTTGAAACGCCCGCGGAGTATGTGATCCGCAGGGCGTTTTCTCATTTCTGGGCCTTGGTCCGATGTGGGAGGGCTCGCACGGCAACCCTGGTAGCGGCGACCGCGGCTACTTGTTACCCGCCCCACAGAAGGAGCAGATCATGGCCAACGGAACAGTGAAGTGGTTCAACAGCGAAAAGGGCTTCGGCTTCATCTCGCAGGACGGCGGCGGCGCCGACGTCTTCGTGCACCACTCGGCGATCCAGACCGACGGTTACCGTTCGCTGGACGAGAACCAGAAGGTCGAGTTCGACCTGACCCAGGGCCCGAAGGGCCCGCAGGCGGACAACGTTCGCCCGCTCTGATCTAGAGCAGCACTGATCTAGACAAGCACTGAGCAGGCCCGGCCGTTTCGGTCGGGCCTGTTCTGCGGTCTAGAGCTCCCACAGGTACTCGCCGTCATCGAGGTGGGCCGTGCGGGTCAGACCGGCCGCGGCGGCGACAGCGGCGGACGCACTGTGGTCGGGGTGGACGTGCGCGATGACCCGCTGGACACCCTGAACCCGTAGCCAGTCGACCAGGCCGAGTGCGGCCTCCTTGGCGTAGCCGCGGCCCTGCCAGCCGGTCCCGAGCACCCAGGCGATCTCGGCGTCCTCGCCGATCACCGTGGCCTGGAGATAGCCGACCAGTAGGTCGTCCTCCGTCGACTGGATCACCCAGTTGAGCCAGAACCCGGATGCGTCGTCCGGCCCGGCCAGTTGACGCTCATAGCGCCGCAGCAACTGCTCTGCGGTCGGCGGCTCACCGCCGGTGAAGACGTAGAGCTCAGGCGCGGCGAGTACCCCAGCCATCTCCCCGGCGTACTCGATCCGCAACGGCAGCATCGCAAGGCGCGCTGTGTCGAATCTGGTCGCGATCACCTGTGCACGGTAGCGCCGAGCGGCTCGACCGCTCCCTCCACGGCCGACCCGCCCGGCGCTACCCACTCCCCCAAGAGCCCTACGCAGGCAGCCGCGCGTTGGGATGCAGGTCGAACCGGGGACTCCTGTGATCCCCCGGCCGGTACGGCTTGACCCGCTCCTCGTAGTGCAGATGCGGCCCGAGCGCGATCCCCAGGCAATCCCCTGTCTCCACCGTGTCCCCCCGTCGAACCTGTACTTCGGACAGGTGGCTGTAGAGATGCCAGATCGCGTTCGACTCGACCACTACCTCGTCCCCCTCGACCCGTACGACGACGCCGGCCAGGGTGGCCCGGATCGTCGTACCGTGGTCCGCTCGGTAGTCACGGCCGGGGTGTAGCCCGTCCTGCGACGGGTCACCGGCGACTCCGAAGTCGCGGATGACCGTTGCCTTGTGCACCGGCGCTGCCATGTACCGATGGTCCGGGCGATCCTTCAGAAAGCCTTAAAGCCGGGCCGGCACTGCTGGGTACGGCGCCGGCTCGACCTCGAGCTCGGTCATCCGCTGGACGTAGGTGCGGTAGGACCGGCGGGCCTCGCCGTGGGCTCCGCTCAACTGGAAGGCGGAAACCAGCCCGAGGTGCGCGCGCTCGTCGTACTGGTCCCGCTGGAGGATCCGCAATAGGTAGCCCGCGGCCGCGTCGGGGTCACGCTTGCCGCGCTCGGCCAGGACGCGAGCCACTCGGACATAGAGCGCCCGGGCCTCCTCCCGCATGCCGGCGGCCCAATCGGCGTACACGTCCTCTTCCAGGAAGTCTCCGCTGTACGCCGCTTCGGCGGCTCGCAGCAAGGTGGGATCGCCACTGTCCAGGCCTGCCCTTGCGTCGTGCAGGAACAACTCGACGTCGACGGCCGTCCGGTCGCCGTCCAGCCAGATGGTGGCGCGGTCGGCGCCGACGAACTGGTCCGGCGAGTACTCCTTGGTCGGGTCCAGCACCGACCGCACTGTCGACAAAGCAACCGACAACCGCGGCGACGCGACCGATTCGTCCTGGTCCGGCCAGAGCAGGTCCAGCAGTTGCACGCGGGCCACTGGACGGCAGCGACGTGCCACCAGGATCTTCAGCAGGTCGCGGGCCTTCTTGGACGGCCACTCGCCGAGCTGCACCGGCTTGCCGTTACGCAGTACGCGGAAGCCGCCCAGGCACTCGACGCGAACAGGAGGCGGACCTGTCTCCTCGCTGGCAGCCAAAGCAGCTGCGGCATAGCGAGTGGCTCCGGCTGCCAGGAATTGTTTGTGGGCTCGCAGGGCGAGCTCACGTCCTTCAGGGCCGTGCGTACGCTTTGCCAGCATGAGCTCAGCGCGCGCCTGACCGAGTGGATCACCCAGCTCCTTGCGGATATTCAGTACTTCGTGGAGCACCTCGCCGCCTTCTGCCTCGGCGTACAGCTCCAACGCATCGGCCAGGCCGGCGCGGTCGCGTCGCTTGCGGCAGATCGCGGCAGCTTCCTCGGCAACCTTGGCTGCTTCTTCTTTGTCGCCAGTGGACAGAGTCACCCAGCCGAGGGCAACGATGGCCCCGGACAGTCCCAGCACAGGACCGTAGGCGACGGCCTGCCGGGCCATCTCGGCCAGCTCGGCGGCCCGCTGCGGCTCTTCGACGGTCAGTACGCGAGCCAGCCCTGCCAGCGAGGGCACCAGCGACTGCATGTCCTTGGTCTCCTCGGCGATGCTGATGGCCTCTTCGAAACATGCCCGGGCCATCGCGCGGTCGCCGCGTTCGCGGTAGACCTCTCCCAACAGCGAAAGGGGCTGGGCGACTCGCCTGGACTCCAGCTTCTGGAAGAGCGCCCTGGAAGCCTCCAGCTCACCTATTGCCTCGTCCAATCGGCCCAGGCGAAGCAGAGCCTCGCCGCGGTTGTTCAAGGCGAGTGCACGGAACACCGCGAAGCCTGCTCGGTCTGCCACCTCCAGGGCGCGGTCCAGCTCCGCCAGACCAAGCGCGTAGTCGCCCTCCCCTATGTGGTGCGAGCTGCGGTTCACCCTGATGCGGACGGACTGCAGTAGGTCGCCTGCGCGATCCGCGTACTCCAAGGCGCGCACATAGTGCGAGGCATTGCCCTGTGGGTCGCTGTCGGCCGCGGCCAGCATCGCCAGCACAGTGTGGGAAAGCGCCAGCAGCTGATCGTCACCCGAGACCTTGGCCGCGGCGTGAGCGGTCTCGATCAGCGACCGGCACTCCTCGAACTCCCCGCGCAGCCAGTGCGCACCGGCACACCAGGCCCGCACCAGGGCCTCGTCGAGCGGGTGCTGTCCGTCGAGCCGGCCCCGGCGGTAGGTGGCGATGGCCAGGTCGGTCCGGCCCCGCAGGTGGTGGATCAGGCCCAGTCGCCAGGCGATGCCGACCGGGATCTCGCCGACCGGGCCGATGATCCGGTCGAAGCAGGCCTCGGCGCCCTGCCAGTCACCGAGCACCTGCCGGGCCTCACCCTCCAACTGGTCCACCGCTGCGTCCCGCACCTCGGCCGGCAGGACAGCGATGGATGCGACCACGGTCTCGGCCAGCCCGCCCCTGACCATCGCCTGCCCGCGCTCTGCCAGCATCCGGACCACCTGCTGCGGATCCACTGCCTGGAAGCAGCTCAGCGCGTCCCGGTGGTCTCCGACCGACTCGAACCACTTCCCGGCCTCGAGAGTCAGTTGGTCCATCTCTGGTTCTTCCGAGACCAGCCGGTCTCGCGCGAAGTCCCGGACCAGCGGGTTCAGCTCGTAGTCCGAATCCCCGGCCGAGACGAGCAGACCTCTCGTCCGGAGCTGCTGCAGGATCTCCGCGCTGTCCGCTAGTCCTATTGCCTGGCACAACTCGGATCCGAACCGCGGTAAGACAGCAACCGCGGCGACCAAGCGTCGTACGGATGGAGGCTCGGCAGCGAAGACCTCCTCGGCCAGGTAGTCGTACAGAGGGCCGTCCGAACGCAGGGCCCGACGCAGCCTGCTCTGCCGCGCCGCAGCCGGCACAGTCCGCAGCGCATCTACAGCTAGCCGCGCAGCCGCAGGCCATCCCTGTACTGCGGCGTGCAGCGGCTCGGCCAACTCCTCAGACCCGTCCCCCAGTACTACGTCCAGCACGGCGACAGTTTCTTCGACACTGAAGGCAAGGTCGGTCGCATCGAGCTCCAGCACCTGGCCCCTGCCCCGCAACCGGTCGATCCCGAACGGCATCGGCGTCCGGGAAGCCACCACCAGATGCAAGGAAGGCGGAGCGATCCGGACCAGGCCCTCGATCAACCTGGTCGCGGGATCGCCGGGCGCCAGTTCGTGCAGGTCGTCCAGGACGAGAACCAGCTCGCCGGTGAGGTTCTGCTCGAGCGCCTCGGCCAGCACAGCGGCGTACGCGAGTGCTCGGGTCTCCTGCTCTGCATCGGCATCCGGACCGCGTGGTCCTTGCAACTCCGCCGCGAGCACGGCCGGCAGGGCCGGTACTTGGCGATGCACGGCGCCCACCAGCCCGGAGACCATGGCCGCGAGTGAGCGATCCTCGGAGCGGACGGTGTACCAGGCGCAGGGACGCGTTGCCGCCCACGAGCCGAGCAGGGTCGACTTACCGAAGCCGGCATCCGCTACCACGGTCAGCAGCCGGCGCTTGGCCCCCTCGTCCAGCAGCGCCGTCAGTCGCGGACGCGCGACCGTGCCCTGCACGGCCTGCCCAGCCCCATCTGTCGGCATTTTCCCCGTCCTCCATCCCCAGCCCCTGAACAGGACAGCACTGTGGGTAGCGGATAGGCAACCGTGTTAGCCCTGATCTCACCGTGTACTTGTCCCGATCCGGCAGGGACGAGCGTCCCGGGACACCCGGGAAGACCCAACTTCCCACCGCCACGCCCGGGGTTGACGCTGCCGGGCGCGACGGTGGCGCCGGGTCGCCGTAGGGTGGGTCCTCATGAACGACCGGCTGGTGTGGATCGATTGCGAGATGACCGGGCTCGATCTGGCGGCGGATGCCCTGATCGAGGTCGCCGTGCTCGTGACCGACTACGAACTCAACGTGCTCGGCGAGGGCATCGACCTGGTGATCGCGCCGCCTCCGGCTGCGCTGGAGCAGATGGGCGACTTCGTCCGCGACATGCACACCGGGTCGGGGCTACTGGACGAACTACCGAACGGCATCCCGCTCGCCGACGCCGAGCAGCAGGTGCTCGACTTCATCACGGGCTACGTCAAGGAACCGCGCAAGGCCGCGCTGGCGGGCAACTCGGTCGGCACGGATCGCACCTTCCTGGTCCGGGACATGCCGAAGGTCGAGGCACATCTGCACTACCGCAACGTCGACGTCAGTTCGATCAAGGAACTGGTCCGGCGCTGGTACCCGCGGGTGTACTACGCGACGCCGGCGAAGAACGGGAACCACCGGGCGCTGGCCGACATCACCGAGAGCATCGCGGAGCTCAGGTACTACCGGCAGACGGTGTTCGTGCCGCAGCCCGGGCCGGACACCGACACCGCGAAAGCGGCCGCCAACCTGGTGATGGGCCCGATTTCAGGTAACTGAGGATCGTCGCTATGATTACCCAGCCGTTGCAGTAAGGGCGGCAATGGTGGGTATAGCTCAGCTGGTAGAGCACCTGGTTGTGGTCCAGGGGGCCGCGGGTTCAAGTCCCGTTACTCACCCGAAGGCGAGGGCGATCTGTGTCCGCGGAGAGCGCGGACTGGGTCGCCTTCGGCATTTTGTGCGCCTGCGCTTCGCTTGGCGCGGGCGGGGGCTTCGCCACCCGCACCCCCACGTCTGTGGCTGGCCCCGGCGGGTCCCCGGGCTGGGGCCTTCGCTTCGCTCGGCACGGCTTCGTTGGCGTCGGCCCTTTTGCTGGGAGGATCGGGCGGGTGAAGTCCGGGAGTGTTTGGTTGGTTTACGGGGTCGCGGTGGTGGTCACCTTTGTGATCGGCGTACTCGCATTCAGTGTTTTCGTTCTGTCGAAGGTGTTTGGGGCGTCTGCTCCTGAGTCCGAGCCTGCACCTGTTTCCAGCGTTCAGGCGCAGTCGGTTGCGCCCAGCGCGACTGTTCAGCCGACTCCGGTTGTGCGGGCCAGTGTTGCGAAGGTCCTGGATGTTCGGGCGGTCGTCTCTGATCCTCGGCAGATTGTTTTGATTGTGGCTACCCCTGGGGAGTGTGCACGGGGTCTCCGCGCTGTGGTCTCTGCTGAAGGGGCGGGTGCGGTCGCAGTACAGGTGACTCAGGAGGTTCGGCCTGGGTGCAAGTGGGTGCGTAAACCTGTTCTGGCTGTGGCTGGGGCGCCGCTTGGGGATCGCACCTTGATTGTTAATGGGACGCCGTGGACGCTCACGACTGACGGGTACGAACTGGCTCTGCGCGCAAGCTCCTGAACGTCAGCGGGGGGCTGGGGTGATGCAGGTGGCGGGGAGGTCGAACCAGCGGAGGTGGTCGAAGTCTGTGTTGATGGTGGCCTCGGTGCTGGTGGTGTGGTGGGAGGCGGCTAGGAGGGCGCGGGCCTCGGCTAGGTAGGTCTGGAGGGCGGACTCCGGGGCTTTGTCGTCGTGGTGGGGGTAGCGGAGGCTGCCGTCGGCGTCGTAGCCGACCTGGGAGAGGCGCATTGGTGGTTCTACGGGGCCTCGGTGGTGTTTCCAGAGGCCGTTGGTGGGGTTGAAGCGGTAGTCGCCGAGTAGGCGCCAGCCCTCTTGGGCGACCAGGATCACCGCGTCCACGACGTACTGGAAGACCGCCTCGGAGATGAAGTAGTTGAAGTTGACGCGGACCCAGCCGGGCTTGATGCCCTCGCAGCCGTGCTCGATCTCCTCGGCGAACTCGTGCGAGCGTTCGAGGTCGATGCCGAGCAGTGTGTGCCCGTAGGGACCGGCGCACGAGCAGCCGCCGCGGGACTGGATGCCGAACAGGTCGTTCAGTAGCGCGACGACGAAGTTGTGGTGCAGGTATCGGCCGGACGGCGCCTTGATCACGAACGACACGATCGACAGCCGTTCGGAGTCGAGGTTGCCGAGGATCTGGATGCCCGGCTCGTGCCGCCAGGCCTCGACCGCGCGGCGCAGGTACGCGTCCTCGTGCGCGCGGATCACCTCGATCCCGACCGCCTGCTTGAGCTGGAAGACCAGGCCGGCCCGGATCGACTCGATGATCGCCGGGGTGCCGCCCTCCTCGCGATGCACCGGGTCCTCGAGGTAGCGGTGCTCGGTCGGGTTCACGTACGCGACCGTCCCGCCACCCGGTACGTCGGGAACGCGGTTGCGCAGGAGTTCCCGGCGGGCAACCAGTACTCCGGGAGTGCCCGGGCCGCCGATGAACTTGTGCGGGCTGAGGAAGATCGCATCCTTGTAGGCAAGCGGGTCCTGGTCGCGGCCGCCGTACATGTTGATCTCGACATAGGGCGCGGCGGCGGCGCAATCCCAGAAGGACAGCGCGCCGTGGCGGTGCAGCAGGGCGGAGACCCGGTGGGTGTTGCTGACGATCCCCGTGACGTTGCTGGCCGCGGAGAACGAGCCGATCTTCAGCGAGCGATCGGCGTACTTCGTGAGCTTTGCCTCCAGCTCCGGGATGTCGATATGGCCGTCGTGATCCTGGCCGATCACCACCACGTCGGCGATCGACTCGCGCCACGGCAGTTCGTTGGAGTGGTGCTCGTACGGGCCGATGAAGACCACCGGGCGGTTCTCGATCTGGTCGGTGAAGTGATGGACGTCGTCCAGCCCGGCCGGGATGCGGAGGCCGAGCACGCCGATCAGCTTGTCGATCGCACCGGTCGCACCGGAGCCGCAGAAGATCACCGCGGTCTCGGCATCGCCGCCGACGCTGTCGTGGATGATCTTCCGCGCGTCCTCGCGGAGCCGGGTGGTCTGCAGGCCGGTGCCGCTGGACTCCGTGTGGGTGTTCGCGTAGCGCGGCAGTACCTCGTCGCGGATGAAGTCCTCGAGGAAGGTCAGGGCCCGGCCGGAGGCCGTGTAGTCGGCGTACGTGACGCGGCGCGGTCCGTACGGCCCGGGCATCACCTGGTCGTCACCGATCACCGACGTACGGATCTTGCGCAGCAACGGAGTGTCCGGCGGCATTGGCAACATGGCTCAGCGTAAGGCGCGTTCGTGACTTTCGTCTCGTACTGCGTCGGGCCGCTCCGGTTAGGGTCGGTCGCAGTCGAGCGCGAGGAGCTGAGGATGACGTTTTCCGACGAATTGTGGAACGCCGGCGCCGCCGAGGTGTACGAGGAGATCGTCCGGCACCCGTTCATCACCGGGCTGACCGACGGCACGCTCCCCCACACCGCGTTCCGCTACTTCATCGTGCAGGACAGTCACTATCTGCGTGCATACTCCCGCGCCCTCGCCCTGGTCGCGGCCCGGGCTACCGACGAGGATGCGGTCAGCATGTTCGCCCGGCACGCCGCCGAGGCGATCGAGGTCGAGCGGGAACTCCACAGCTCCCTGCTGGGGTCACTGGGACTCACCTCGGTCGATGTGGACGCCACCGGCTCGGGACCGACGACCACGGCGTACATGTCCTATCTGACCGCTGTCTGCGCCACCGGCACGTACGCCGAGGCGGTGGCTGCCGTGCTGCCTTGCTACTGGATCTACCGTGACGTCGGGCGGGAACTGCTGAAGCGGTCCTCGCCGGATCCCCTCTACCAGCAGTGGATCGCGACGTATGGATCCGAAGAATTCGATGCCGTCGTAGAGTCGGTACTGGCGGTGACAGACCGGCTCGGCGCGGAGGTCGGACCGGGTGAGCGCGATCGTTGCCACCGGCACTTTTCCACCACCACCAGGTACGAGTGGATGTTCTGGGACGCCGCGTACCGCGAACTGGATTGGCCGGTCTGATGAGGGACTTCTACGACGTGGTGATCGTCGGTGGCGGGCACAACGG
The DNA here is from genome assembly GCF_035687465.1 of Kribbella sp. Taxonomy (NCBI): domain Bacteria; kingdom Bacillati; phylum Actinomycetota; class Actinomycetes; order Propionibacteriales; family Kribbellaceae; genus Kribbella; species Kribbella sp. The sequence goes on along the minus strand of NZ_DASRXP010000661.1, from coordinate 1,901 downwards.
ACTCGTCGCAGCCGGGTACTTGGCCGGCGCGGGGCTCTCAACTCTCGTGGTCGAACAACAGAGCCACACCGGCGGCGCCGCGGTCAGCCAGCAGGTGTTCCCCGGGGTGGATGCCCGGCTGTCGCGCTACTCGTATCTGGTCAGCCTGCTGCCAGACAAGATCGTCGCCGACCTGGGCCTGTCCCTGGAACTCCGGTCACGCTCCGTCGCGTCGTACACGCCGGTCCGTCGCGGTGGACGCGACCTCGGCCTGCTGGTGGAACGGCCCGAGGGCACTGCGACGCGGGAATCCTTTGCCGCGTTGACCGGCAGCGACACGGAGTACGAGGCCTGGCAGGACTTCTACGGATCCGTCGGACAGTTGGCCGAGGTCCTTGCACCCACACTGCTGGAGCCATTGGTGTCCGCGGCGACCATGCGGCAGCAGGTCGATCCCGGGTTGTGGGAAGCCGTGGTCGAACGGCCGTTCGGCGAACTGGTCGAGCAGCGTTTCGCCGACGACACTGTGCGTGGCGTGGTCGCTACAGACTCGGTGATCGGCACGTTCGCCGGCTTGCACGACGAGTCGCTGATCCAGAACCGGTGCTTCCTCTACCACCTGATCGGCAACGGCACGGGCGAATGGCGGGTGCCGGTGGGCGGGATGGGCGCGGTCACCGACGCGTTGGCTGCCGCGGCTCACCGCGCGGGCGCCTCAGTCGTGACCAACGCCGCTGTGACCTCGATCGAGGCCGATGGCACCCGTGCCGCCGTGACCTGGCTGGGCGGTGACGGTGAGCGTACGGTCGACTGCTCGTACGTGCTCGCCAACGTTGCTCCGACCACCCTCGCCGCCCTGCGCGGTCAGCCGGTTGGCGTTAAGCCAGAGGGTTCGCAGTTGAAGATCAACCTCTTGCTCTCCCGGCTCCCCCGGCTGCGTTCCGGCGACGACCCCACCCGGGCCTTCGCCGGTACCTTCCACATCGATGAGGATTACAGCCAGCTGGAGACGGCGTACGGCGAGGCCGCGAGCGGCGCGCTGCCGACCGTGCCGCCCTCCGAGGTCTACTGCCATTCCCTCACCGACCCGTCGATCCTGAGCCCGTCACTAGTTGCCTCAGGCCACCAAACACTGACCGTCTTCGGGGTCCACTTCCCAGCCCGCTTGTTTGCCTCCGACAACGACGCGGCCCGCGCCGAGTCCGTAAGCCGGGTGCTGGCCGGACTGGAGTCCTGCCTGGACGAACCGCTGGAGCCCTGCATCGCCCGCGACGCCGACGGCAACCTCTGCGTAGAGGCGAAAACCCCGTACGACATCGAGGAATCCGTCGGCATGCCAGGCGGCCACATCTTCCACGGCGACCTCCAGTGGCCCTGGTCCGACGACGAGTCCGGGGCCGGCCGCTGGGGCGTCGAAACCGATGTGGCGAACATCATGATCTGCGGCTCCGGCGCCCACCGAGGCGGCGCCGTCAGCGGCCTCGGCGGCCACAACGCAGCCATGGCTCTCCTGGAACTCCGCCCCTGACCCCGCGCACCCCCGCTTCAGCCCTAACCGATTTCATATCTGCCGAACGATCCTGCTACGATCCTCTTCGTTCGAAAGCACGCGCCGCTAGCTCAATTGGCAGAGCAGCTGACTCTTAATCAGCGGGTTCGGGGTTCGAGTCCCTGGCGGCGCACCAGCATCGAGGCCCAGGCAGACATCGCAATCTGCTCCTGGGCCTTTGTGCTGTCTACGCACCGCTTACGCATCGCTTTGCCGGACCTCGCTCCTCGTCGGGTCGCCGGCGACCACACGCACATCCCCCATTGACCTGCCCTGGGGACGATCGGACGCCTACTCCATCCTCTATCTGATCGTTACTGTGCGTCACCTCACATCGTTTGGCATCGGTCCCGCAACTGCGGAGTCCCTGCCA
>NZ_DASRXP010000660.1:0-2914 GCF_035687465.1 Kribbella sp. | reverse complement strand
GTTGTTGTAGGCCGCGTGGCCGTCCGGCCAGCTGTGCGGCAGCCCCTGGAGGAACTGCATGCCGAGGTCGTCGGCCTGCGGGTGGAACGGCAGGATGTCCTTCGTACCGTTCGACTGGTGGAAGACCGACTTGCCGCTCGGCAGCGTCACCGGGCGCGGGTCACCGAAGCCGCGGACCCCCTTCATCGCGCCGAAGTAGTGGTCGAACGACCGGTTCTCCTGCATCAGGACGACGATGTGCTCGACGTCCCGGAGATCGCCGTGGCGACGGTTCGCCGGGATCGCGGCGGCCTGGTCGATGCTGTTCGACATCGCGGCGAGGGCGGCGGTGCCACCGGCCAGCTGCAGGAACCTGCGACGGTTGAGATCAGGCATGAAGCGATCACCTCTAGGCGGGGAGAAGGACGGCAAACGAGTGGAGTTTTCCATGCGCTTCCCGCCTTGACCAGCACTTCCATCAGAAGTTCAGCGGTACAGCAGGTGAAGCCCAGCCGAGCAGCCTCAGGCGGCGTGCTGGGGGATCTCGTCGAGGTCGTAGTAGACGGGGATGCCGCGGTCGCGGGCGATCGCGACGTCCTGGTCGGCGCCGGTGGAGGCGCCCGGCAGGCGCAGTACGGCGTCGCAGTGCTGGAGTAGGCGCTGGGCGGTCGGGTACATCACTTGGTCGGCGAGGGGATCCGTGACGCCGGTGGCGCCGGCGCTGCTCAGGATGGGCAGGGCGACCCATTCGCCGATCATCGGGACGTGTCCGCGGCGGAAGATCGGCCAGGCGGCCTCCTCCAGTTTGGCGAGGTTCTTCGCCATCAGGTCAGGGTCGTCGCCAGTGCCGGAGCGATAGGGGCCGGCGATCAGGATCAGCAGTGGTCTGGACATGGGTGGACCATAACGTGCAAGAATGCGGAGAAACAAGGAGGAATGTGGATGCTGGCCGCACAACGACGTGCTCTGCTGCTGGAGCGGCTCGTACTGGACGGGCGGATCGTGGCGAAGGATCTGGCCGCCGAGCTCGGCATCTCCGAGGACAGCATCCGGCGCGATCTCCGCGAGCTCGCAACCGGCGGGTTGTGTCAGCGCGTGTACGGCGGAGCGCTGCCGGTCTCGCCTGCGATCGCCAACTACACAGCCCGTCAGGCCGTCGCCGTGGACAGCAAGACACGTGTAGCGCTTGCTGCTGCGGCCCTGATCCAGCCCGGAATGGCGGTCATCCTCGACGGCGGTACTACGGCTCTGGCCGTCGCTCAGGCCTTGCCGAAAGCCTTGCAGGCAACGGTAATCACCCACAGCCCGACGGTGGCGGCTGCCCTCGGACAACACCCCGACCTCGAGATCTACCTGCTCGGTGGCCGGATCTTCAAACACTCCATGGTCGCCAGCGGCGCGGCTGCGGTCGAGGCTGCCCAGGCGGTGACGGCCGACCTGTTCCTGCTAGGCGTGACCGGCGTTCACCACGAGGCGGGTCTGACCACGGGAGACGCTGACGAGGCCGCGATGAAGCGAGCTCTCTCCCGGCGAGCCGCCGACACCTATGTCCTGGCGAGCGCCGAGAAGATCGGGGCTGCTTCACGTTTTTCCGTACTTCCGGTCCAAGAGGTCGCCGGGGTGATCACCGACGCGGAGCCCACCGACCGCGCTGTACAGGACTTGACCGCCGCCGGCGTTTCGATCTTCCCCGCGAGCGTCGAGTAGGGGCTCTAGGCAACAGCTTTGTCGCGGGCCTGCTCCAACGGCAGTTTGAAGCAGGTGTTGGCGATTGCAGCTAGTGAGGATCGGCGGCACACTCAGGAGGGGGTCGCCGGGTGAACCTGGCGATGGGGAGGATGCGATGGTCGAGCGGGCGCCCGCCAGGGGCGCCGTCAGCACAGTGGAGCACGAGCGGCTCCAACGCAACTTCGCGGCCTTGAATGACCAGTTCGCCGCAGCCAACGAGGTACTGTCCGCAGTCGGCCGCTCGGCCGGCGACCCGGACCAGGTACTGACTACCATCGTGGAGAGCGCCCGGCGACTCTGCCGGTCCCAGGCGGCCCATCTCTATCTTCTCGAGAACGGCTTCTATCGCTTGATCAAGGCGGTCGGGCTGTCGGAGGAGTCGATCCGGTTCATCACCGGACATCCGATGCCGATGAACCGCGAGACGCTCATCGGCCGGGTAGGTCTCGATCACACGACCCAGCAGATTGCTGATGTGCTGGCCGATCCGGACTACGGCCGCCAGGATCTTCAGCGGGTCGCGGGATTCCGGACCACCATGGGCGCCCCGATGCTGGTCGACGACCAGGTTGTTGGCGCCCTGTCGGTCTGGCGCAACGAGGTCAGCCCGTTCGACGAGCGCGAGAAGAACATCGTCACTGCCTTCGCGGGTCAGGCCGCGATGGCGATCAACGGGGTGAAGCTGGTCCAGCAGCTCGAGGCCCGTGGTGCCGAGCTGGCGAGGAAGGTGGGGGAGCTCGAAGCGCTCCGCGAGGTCGGCGAGGCCGTCAACTCAAGTCTCGAGGTCGGCGAGGTGCTCTCGACCATCGCCAAGCATGCGGTCCGGCTCTCCGCGACGGACGGCGGCTCGATCATGGAGTACTCCGAGACCGAGCGGTGCTTCCTGGTGCGAAGTACCTATCAGACCGAGCCGCAGGTGATTGAGCGTCTTCGGACCACGCGCATCCACCTCGACGAGACGCTTGTCGGACGCGCCGCCAAGCTCGGACGGCCGCTCGCGGTGACAGACCTCGAAACCGTCGAACTTGACCCCCATCTGCGGGTGCTCTTCGAAGCCGGCTGGCGTTCGGTGGTCGCGGTGCCGATGCTGCGGGAGGGTCAGATCGTCGGTTCACTGGTCGTCCGGCGCAAGCAACCCGGCGAGTTCTCAGGGGAGACGCTCGCCCTGCTGGAGATGATCGCCGACCAGTCCGCGCTGGCGCTGCTG
>NZ_DASRXP010000659.1:0-15514 GCF_035687465.1 Kribbella sp. | reverse complement strand
TCGCCAACCCGCAACCCATTCATCGCGACTTTGCCGACCCCCTGAGTCGAGGTCTGATCGGCGGTCTCAGCGGCCGGTGGTGTTGTCGAGCTGTTCGCGGAGGATGTCGGCGTGGCCCGCATGGCGGCCGGTCTCCTCGATCATGTGCACCAGGAGCCACCTCATCGACGGCGGCTTGCCTTTTCGCGGGGTCTTGGGCGCAGGGAGGCTGAGGTCGGTATAGGTGTCGATGATCGCGTTCGACCGGCCAATGGCCTCCCGGTACGCCGCGGTCACGGTGTCGATCGTGTCTGTGGGGTCAGGCAGTTGGGTGGCGTTCCAGTTGCGGACGTCCTCGCCCAGGAAGTAGAACCGTTCGACGAAGGTCAGGTGCTTGACCAGGCCGAGGACATTGGTGCCCGAGGCAACTCCGGCAGTCCGTACCAGCGGTTCTGGTGCGCCCACCACCTTGTCCGCGATGGCACCTCGCAGATAGTCGAGGAAGGCGACCAGAGTGGCCTTCTCGTCACCATCGATCCCGGGCGGGCCGGTGTCCTCGGACTTTCGCCTGCGGGTGGACGGCATCACTTTCCTTTCGTCGGGTCCGTCGCCAGCATGCTGAGCGAACGACCGATCTTGCAAGAAAAATTGCGGATCCGCATGATGGCCCACATGGGCAGAACCGAAGAAGACGTCCTCACCGAAGTCGGGCCACGACTGCGAGCGCTGCGCCGGGCCGGCGGAGTGACGCTGGCGGACCTCGCCGCCGCGACCGGTCTCACACCGAGCACCTTGTCCCGGCTCGAGAACGGGAAACTCCGGCCCACGCTGGAGCAACTGCTGCCGCTGGCCAGGGCACACGGCGTCCCGCTGGACGACCTGGTCCAGGCGCCGCCGACCGGCGATCCCCGCATCCATCTTCGGCCGGTACGGCGTTTCGGGCTGGTCGTGGTGCCGCTGACCAAGCGGGCCGGTGGGATCCAGGCCTACAAGGTGATCTATCCCCCAGCGAGCCGATCGCGCCCGACGAAACTGCAGACCCACGAGGGCTACGAGTGGTTCTACGTCCTCAACGGGCAGGTCCGCTTCATCCTCGGCGAGCAGGACCTCCGCCTCGGCGCCGGTGAAGTCGCCGAATTCGACACCCGCCTCCCCCACGCGATCAGCAGCGCCACCGACCAGCCCGCCGAACTACTCACCCTCTTCGGCCCCCAAGGAGAACGCACCCACCTCTCAAAAGTCCATCGCTAGCACAGCCAGTGGTACAGATTGTTGCGTTCGGCCTACATTCGGTAACAAGACGGCCACCTTCTTTGCAGCCAACTTCACCTGTCATGTGACTGTCACACCTTTCATATGACTGGTAGTATGGTCACATGTTCTTCAATGAGCCGTTCGGCGGGATCATTCCCGGGGCGCGTGGCGCAGTGCTCGCGACCCTGCTGCGCACCGACGTACCCCTGACCGGGCGACAGATCCATAGCCTGCTCAGCGACGGCTACAGCCTATGGACAGTCCAACAAGCCCTGAAGTCGCTGACCAAGCTCGGCCTGGTGGAGACCCAGACCATCGGGCGGGCCGGCGTACACACCATCAACGAGGAGCACGCCTCGGTGGCTCCGCTGCGGACTCTGCTGGACCCAGTGACAGCCCTGCGAGAAGCGGTCAGCGCGGTGACCGACGGCGACGTGCAGGCGGTGCTCCTCTTCGGGTCGATCGCTCGCGGAGAGGCAACGCCGGACAGTGACATCGACCTAGCCGTCATTGCGCCGCCTGACTGGAACAACCGCGTTGAGCTTGAGGACAGCGTCCGTATGCATCTCGGCAACGATTGCGATGTCCTCGTCTTAACCGAGGCCGACTTCCATCGGCTGGCTGCCTCGGGGGAGCCGGTCGTCAGCGACATCGTCCGTGACGGCGTCGCGCTGATCGGTACCAAGCCGCGAGTCCAGCACGGAGCCGCGTGATGGCCACGGCCGAGCAGCGCAACCACGCCAAGAGCTTCCTCAAGAAGGCCGAGGAGTATCTCGCCTCGGCCGAAGCCAACCTTGCCGCCCAGCGGTACACCCCAGCAGCCGGCGACGCGATCCACGCCGGAATCAGCGCGAAGGATGCGATCGTCACCGCGCTCACCGGTTCGACAAGCAAGAAGAAGGATCACGCCACCGCGGCGAAGGAACTCCGACAGTCGCTGGCCAAACGAGCCGAGGCCGCCGCAGGCGAAAGGGCGCTGCGTGAATTGGTCGCGGCCAAAGGTGAGGTCGAGTACGGGACAGACGTGGTGACCGCGATCAAGGCCGAACCCCTGGTCCGCCGGGCGCGCACACTGGTGGAGCTTGCGGTCGAGATCGTGCGCCTCGGACGCTGACCGGCCACGTTGACGCGCCGGACCAGGTGGCCGATACATCGGCGCATTCGTCGGCGAGCTGTACTTCACTGCTGTACGACAAGCGGAAGCCCTCCCCGATGACTCGGAAAGGGCCTCTGACCTGGGTGGAGCTGAGGGGATTCGAACCCCTGGCCTCTTCGTTGCGAACGAAGCGCGCTACCAACTGCGCCACAGCCCCAGGTTTGCCTTGCGACCGCGAAACTCTAACACGCAGATGGTCGCTGTCTGAAACCGGATCAGTCGCCTACCGCTCGACGGATCTCCTGCTCTTCGGGCGGGGCTGGGGCGGGTTCCGGTACTGCGGGGGCCGCCTCGGGCTCGGGGTCCGCGGTACGGGCCGAGGAGAAGACTTCAGGGCCGGACAGGCTGATGGTGCGGACCGTCCGGTCGGGGGCCTTCTCCTTCATCACGTACGTCGGGAGCGTCATCGGCACGGGGTCCCACAGGCCTTCGGCGGGCTCGGGCTTGGTCTCGGCGACGACCGGCTCCGGCGCGACCGGGAGCTTGACCTCGACCGTCATCTCCTGGTCCGGCGAGACGGGTGCGGTTGCCGGACCGCGATCGTGGCGGGCTTCTGCCTGCGCCCGGCGCTTGGCGGCAAGTCGTGCACGCGTGCGGGCGTGGCGGCGGAGCTGAATCCGGGTCAGCACGATGAAGGCGACAATCACCGAGCCCGGAAGAGCGACTGTCCACCACAGCAGCATGCCGAGGCCGGCCAGCGCGGTCACCGAAAGCAGTGAAAGGGTCAGGATCGACAGCACCCGCCGGCGGCGCATTGCGGCCACCCGGCGGGCTCGGTTCGGGGCGAAGCGCAGCGGCGGCGACGGGTCCGCCGTGACAGTCTCAGCCGAGGAGCCCGAGCTGGACGCGGGAGGGCGCACCGCATAGCGAGTACGTGACTGCACGCCGTCCTGCCGCGACAGAACGCGCGCGGCAGACGACGAGACATTCTCCGCCGAGCGGCGCCGGCTCACCTCGTCGTTGCGCTTCAGCAGCATCGGGACGAGGTAGGCAGCCCACGCGGCGACGATCGCCACATAGATCAGTCCTGTCGTCCCCATGCGACGACGCTAAGACCACGAGCGGTTCACTTGGGGTACGTCGGGCGGTGTGTCGCAAGAAGACTCGTGTGACTGGTGTGAATAGCCACGCTCCGTAGTCAGGTCAATCGGGCAACCAGACCCGGCCCGACCTCCTCCGCGTTGAGCGCGAAGATGCGGTGGTCCCGCCAGTTGCCGTCGATGTGCAGGAAGCGCGGCCGGTCGCCTTCGTACCGGAAGCCGAGCTTCTCCACCACCCGCAGACTTGCCTTGTTCTCCGGGCGGATCGCCACCTCGAGACGGTGCAGACCGAGCGTAAACCAACAGTGGTCCGCAGCCAGGGCTACAGCGGTCGGCACGATGCCACGACCCGCGTACTGCTCGTCCACCCAGTAGCCGAGATTCGCCCAGCGAGCCGAGCCGTACGTGATGCCCGACACCGTCAGCTGCCCGACCAGCGGCCACTTCGCCCTCGGACCTGCAGCCGCACCGGCGTACGCGATCACAAAAGGGAGCATCCGGCCGTAGCGGGCCTGGCGGTTCCAGTCGCGTGCCATCGCTCGGAAAGTGCGTGCGCCATCCTCGGCACCGGGCGGCTGGGTCGCGTCCCACGGGCGGAGCCAGCTGACGTTGCGCTGGCGGGCGGCCGCCCACTCGGCCCCGTCGCCGGCCCGGAGCGGTCGTAGGCCGACCTGCCCGTGCTGGAGCTCCACGGGCCAGTGGACGACTGCCATTAGTCCTGGTCCGTCCGTAGGTGGTCGCCGCCACCCACTTGCTCGACCGCATGCACCAGGAGCGGCTCGAGTACGGCCAGGCCGTCCTTCACCCCACCACGCGAACCAGGGAGGTTCACAATGACCGTCTTGCCGGCCACACCGGCTACACCCCGCGACAGAGCAGCAGTGGGGATCCCATTGGCTATGCCGTAAGAACGGATGGCCTCAGCGATCCCGGGGATCTCCAAGTCCAGCACTGCCGACGTACGCTCCGGCGTCTCGTCCGTAGGCGAGATCCCCGTACCGCCGGTCGTCACCACTACGTCGTACGACGCTTCGACCGCCGCCATCAGCGCCTCGCCGACAGGAGCGCCGTCGGGCACTACCTGCGGCCCGTCGGTGTCGAAACCCCACGCAGTAAGCCCTTCGACGATCAGTGGGCCGGTGGTATCCGAGTAGACGCCTGCAGCAGCGCGGTTCGAGATGCTGACGACCAGGGCTCTCACGGCCGCTCCCAATGCCCGGTCTTGCCGCCGTCCTTGGTCTCCACCCGTACGTCGGACAGCACGGCCGCAGGGTCGAGCGCCTTCACCATGTCGATGACAGCCAGCCCAGCAACCGTCACTGCGGTCAGAGCCTCCATCTCGACCCCAGTGCGATCCGTGGTCTTCACAGCGGCCTCGATCAGTACTGCGTCGTCCGCCACCTGCAGGTCGAGCGTCACCCCGGTAATGGCAATCGGGTGACACAACGGAATCAGGTCCGGCGTCCGCTTCGCCCCCATGATCCCCGCGATCCTGGCCACGGCCAGAGCATCACCCTTCGGTACTCCGTCACCACGAAGCGCAGCGACCACCTCGGCCGAGACGAAGACCTTGCCCGTGGCAACGGCTCGCCGGGCGCTCTCGGACTTGGCGGAGACGTCGACCATGCGGGCCGCGCCGGAGGCGTCGACGTGCGTCAGCCCGTACTGCGAGTCGGTCATCCGGTCTCCTCGTCCAGCAGCAACAGCTCCACCTGCTCGCCGGCCCGGACGGTGGTGACGTCCTCGGGCACCACGATCAGGGCGTTCGAACGGCTCAACCCGCCGAGCAGGTGGGACCCGTGCCCGCCGACTGTACTGGCCATCCAGCCCTGATCGCCGGAGGAGGCCGCCGCCCGGACGAACTGCCGTCGGCCGGCGGGTGAGGAGAACCCGTCCAGCGCCACCGCCTGCACCGGCGTACGGCCGTACGGCATCGCCCCCATCAGCTTGCGCAGCGCCGGCCGGACGAACACCTCGAACGACACGTACGCCGACACCGGGTTGCCGGGCAGCGTGAAGATCGGCACCTCGTCGTCGCCCATCACGCCGAACCCCTGCGGCTTACCCGGCTGCATCGCGACCTCGGGGAAGTCGATGGTGCCCAGCTTGGTCAGCACTTCCTTGACCACGTCGTACGCGCCCTTGCTGACACCACCGGAGGTGATCACCAGGTCGGCCCGCACAAGCTGGTCCGACAACGTGTCCAGGATCTTCTTCGGGTCGTCGTCAACGATGCCGACCCGGTAGACCACAGCGCCCGCCTGCCGGGCTGCGGCCGCCAACGTGTAGCTGTTCGAGTCGTAGATCTGCCCGCCACCCAGACGCACACCAGGCTCACGCAGTTCGGCGCCGGTCGACACAACGACCACCCGGGGCCGTGGGCGCACCTTGACCCGGGCCCGGCCGACCGCTGCGAGTACTGCGATCTGTCGGGGGCCCAGCACGGTGTCGCGGTCCAAAACCTTGTCACCCGCCTGCAGGTCCTCCCCGGCTCGGCGTACGGAGGCCCCTAGCGACGGCTGCTGCGCAATGCGCACGCTGACCGTTCCACCATCTGTCCACTCAACCGGTACGACGCTGTCGGCGCCACGGGGTACCTGTGCGCCGGTCATGATCCGTACTGCCGTCCCCGGACTGACCACGATGGGCTCGGTGCGTCCGGCAGCGACCTCTCCCACCACGGGGAGCGTGACCGGGCTTTCCTGACTTGCCCCGTCCAGATCCTTGGCCTGCACGGCATAGCCGTCCATGGCCGAGTTGTCGAAGCCCGGCAGGCTCACGCCGGACACGATGTCCTCACAGAGCACCAGCCCGAGCGCCTCCATCAACGGCTGCTCGAACGGCGGCAGCGGCCTCACCCTGCCGAGTACTGCTTCCAGATGCTCGTCAACACTGCGTTTCACCCGGCTGACTCTATCTTTCGGGGTGCGCTCCCCCGACCATGCGCTCTGCCGACCGTGCGTAGGCCGTCAGCCCAGGAGGAACTCCGTGACGGTCTGCCGCACAGTTCCCGCTCCGCTCACCTGCAGGGAGTGCCCGCCGTCCGGCACCACCACGAGCCGCGACCCGGGGATGTCCCGATGAGCCTCGCGCGCCCACACCAGCGGCGTACCGAGGTCGCGTTCACCGTGCACCAGCAAGGCCTTGACCCCGACCAGTGACAACCCTCGGACCTCAGGGTCCTTGACCTTGGGCCAGTGCTCGCACATCACCATCTCGCCGTTCCCCCGCGCCGTCTCGGCGTTGAACGGCCAGAGCTGCCCGGGCTTGAGCAGGCTGACGGCTCGATCGGCCTTGCGGGCCCGGGAGTGCTCGGGCGCCTGAGCGCTGCCCCAGGGGAAGTCCAGGTCGAGACACAGTGTCGACGCCTGGATGCCCTGGCTGTACTCCGAGGCCGGCGCCTCGCTGAACTGGTCGACCAGTGCGATGAGTTCCCGCAGTCGGGTGTCATCGCCGCCGGCCGCATCGTGCAGAGCCTCAGGGGCGAACAAGTAGCGAGCCGGATCGACGTAACTCATCATCGTGACCATCTCGAGCAACTGCGGTCCGAGCGCCGGAGTACGTCGTAGTACGGCGGCAAGGTCTGCCGCCGGGTCGCCGGGGCAACCGCGGCCGGGGGTGGCGCAGACGTCCCGCAGGACCCGTGCGAAGTCCGGGAACGTCTCCGCCAGGTCGGCGCGGAAGGCATCGACCGGTACCACCGAGTCGAGTACCAGGTGAGTGACCTTGGTTCGGTGAGCGGCGGCGTACCGCTGGGCGGTGTAGGTGCCGTAGGAGACACCGTCGACCGCCCACTTGTCCACCCTCAACGCGCGCCGGAGGTCCTCGAAGTCAGCAACGGAGTCGGTCGTCGCATAGTGCTCGCGGTCGGGGCCGAGCGTCGCCGCGCAAGCCAGCACCGCAGCGCGGCTCGGCACTCGAAGGTCGGAGCCGCCCCGCTCTTCCTGCAGCTCCGGGCAGTTCAGAGCGTTAGCGCCGGTACCCCGCTGGTCGAGCATGACGATCCGGTAGTCGTTCGCGATTCCCTCGAACGCGCGGAGTACGCGCGGGGCAAGACGCGGCCCGGGCTGGCCCGGACCGCCGGTGAGCAGCAGCATCGTCCGGTCCGCCTGCGGATTGCCCGCCACCAGGACCGGCAGGTCGAGAGTCCTGCTGCGCTTGTCATTGCGATCCAGCCGGACTGTCAGCTTGCCGCACAGGTAGGAGGTCAACGTGGGCTCGACGCAAGGACTGAGCCCGGTCCACCTCGAAGCAGGATCCGCTGCCGGAGCAGCATCGGCGGACGCAGCGGGAGGTGCGGACGCGGGGGTGGGCTCGGCTTGGGCCGAGCTGCCGCCCAGCAGCAGACCGGCGGTCAGGACGGCTGTCAGGACAACGGCACTGCGGCGTCCGCGCATGGTGGGCTCCAAACCGGTCGGGCGTTGGAGGCCAACCTCACCCGGCCGCAAGGTCGACCGCCATCGATTAGAGACCTTCGAACCTTCCACGGGCGATGATGGGGCTCGGGGAGGGACTGCGATGATCCGGCTCGGGTTGAACGACCAGCAGTTGTCAACGCTGCGCTTCACGGTGTCACCGCTGCTGCATGTCGTGCAGGCGGTGCTGTGGGTCCAGCAGCGTCCCCAGCAGCTCCCGGCCTGGTTGAAGGACCGGTGGTCCCAGGTCTCGGCTGACTCCCGCGCGTTGCTGGTCGACCTGATCGATCCGTCCACGCACTCGATCCCGGACTTCCTGCTGCCACTCACAGATCAGTACCGCCCCAGTGCCGAGACAGAGCTGGCTGCGGTCGCCGCGACTCCACGCGCCGTCCTGCGCGACCAACTGCGACTCACCTATCGGCTGGGGCCGGTCGATGAAGTCTTCGCCTGCCGAATGGGCGCAGTACCGGCTGTTGCGGACAAGTGGCGCAAGGAGCCGAACAAGCTCGCTCGAGCGGCCTGGGCCGGTGACAGCGCGCCGCTACTGGCCGCCGCGCAGGACGCGCTGCAAGAGGTCTGGCAGTTGGTCATCGCCCCTAGCTGGCCGCTGATCCGGTCGGTGACCGAGACCGACGTGATGCACCGGCTGCAACTGGTGAAGTCGGCCGGGATGTCATCGGCGGCCCTTGAGCTGGTCGACGGCGAGGAGTGGGACGGCAAGGCGGCGCGGATCGATTCGCCGCTCGAGCTCGACCTGTCGAACGTCAGGAGTCGCATCGTGCTGGCGCCTGTGGTCCTGCTCGACCAGGGCCGCTCGCTCGTCGTCTCCGGCGACGACCTGGTGATCGGCTATCCCTGCCGCGGGCGCGGGATCGTGGTCGGACCGCGCGCATCGGGCGAGTCGCCAGCGATCACCCTTCCCGACGGACTGGGCACGAGGCATCGTCTGCTCGCTGCCCTCGAGGTTCCCCAGTCGGGCCACAACCTCGCGGCCCGCCTCGGACTGTCCAAGGCGACCGTGTCGTACCACCTGGGCAGACTGCACAGCAGCGGCCTGGTCGAGCGCCGTCGTCTCGGCCGGGAGGTGTACTACGCCCGGACACCGGCCGCGGACCGGTTCACCGTTGCGGCACTGCCTCGGGATGCCCGCCCCACACCATCCTGACGTCCGGGACGCGCTCCTCGTTGGCTGAGCCGTCGGTACGGCGTACTTCGGTGAAGCCATGGTGTCGGTAGAAGGCCTGGGCCCGGGTGTTGCTCTGGAACGTCCACAAAGCCAGCCCACCCGGCCGGAGGTCCTTCGCCAGGTCCACCAGCGCCGAACCAACTCCCTGGCCCGCCAAATCCGGGGCGACGTACAGCTGGTCGAGGTCGTCCCCGTCGAGCGTGAGCACAGCGATGATCTGCCCATCGTCCAGCGCGACCCAGCTCTGCCCGTCCGGCAACAGCACGTCGGCGAACCACTTACGGACCTCTGTCTCCGTGTGGATCGCCGGCGGCAACTGTGAGCCGACCGCATGTCGCGACCGCCACCAGACCGCGGCGGCCTCCTCGGTGTCGTACGGCTCCAACGGCCGGATCAGCAGGTCGGACACTACGCATCAGCCGCGCAGCACGGTGCCGTCGGCGATCTCCAGCTTCTCCCCTGCCTGCGCCTCCACGTCAACGTCGCCGATCACGACGACCTCCTTGCCGAAGGCAACATCACCACGCACCTCGAGCCGATCCGCCCGGACCAGCGACGGCGGTCCGGCCGCGAACCGGGACTCGAAGTCCGCCAGGATCTTGAAGTACTCCGGGTCGAGGTCCACATAGGGCTCGTCTCCCTCGTGGGTGGTGGTCAGGTCCCCCGCCTCGTCCAGTTCGTACACGTCGGACCGCAGTACCAGCAGGTCGTTCGTGGTCTTGACCGGCTTGAACCGGCTTCGGTCCACGATCACCGCCTGGGATCCCTCGAAGGTCTCGATCGCTGTGCCCATGCCGGTCTCCAACTGGATCACCTTCGGCGAGTCAGCGTCAGCCGGGTCGACCGTCTTGTGGTTCACGATGATCGGCAGGCCGAGCACGCCGTGGTGGCTGGCCATCAGGTCGGCCAGCTGGTCGAGGTCGATCCACAGGTTGTTCGTGTTGAAGGTCGTGTGCCGGGTGATGTCCTGGAAGGACTTGCTGTCGTCCGGGTGCACCTGGGCGCTGTCGCGCAGGATCAGCCGGCCGTCGGACTTCCGTATGGCGACGTGGCCGCCCTTGCGATCGGACCTGGTTCGCCGGCAGACCTCCATCCCGAACGGGACGTCGTGCTCGACCATCCACGCGGCGATCCGGCCGTCGGGGGTCGCGCCGAGATTGTCCGCGTTCGAAATGAACGCATGCTTGAAACCGTGCTCCCGCAGGACGTCGAGAGTGCCGGAGGCGACCAGGGCGGTGAACAGGTCGCCATGACCCGGCGGACACCACGCCAACTCGGGGTCGGCGGGCCACTCGGCCGGGGTCAGGTCGGCCTCGAGCAGCTTGGGCTCCATGTTCTGCAGGAAGTCCAGTGGTAGTCCGTCGACCGGCAGGTCGGAGTACTCGCTGAGCACAGCCAGGGATTCCTCCTTGGTGCGGAAGGAGTTCATCAGCACCAACGGCAACCGAACGCCGTAGGTCTTGCGGGTGGTGAGGATCTGCCGGGCGATGATGTCGAGGAAGGTCAGCCCGTCCTTCACCGGCAGCGCGGACTTCGGCCCGGTGACGCCCATCGAGGTCCCGAGACCGCCGTTGAGCTTGATCACCACTGTCTCGGCCAGCCCGGCCCGCATCGACTCATCGTCGGCGTCGAGGTGTTCCAGATGGGGCAGATCACCCACCGGTTCGATCTCGTCCTCGCGGATCGTGCCCTGCTGCCCCGACTCGAGCAACCGGTAGTAGTGCGAGAAGACCTTGATCGCGACGTCGGCCGCACCGGCCGCGCGCATCTTCTCCTGTGCCTGATGGAGACCTGCCTCACTCATGGACCAACACTAGGCGAGTGCGGATGACAACGCCGTTACGCGGGTCACCCGGCGCCTAAGATCTGGCTGTGAACTTCCCGAAGGCTGCGTTAAGAGCCGAACTGCTGGCCGCGCGCGGGTCCTCGACAATCAACTCAGGACAAAGCCTGCTCGAGGTTGCACGGTCGCAGCCCGACCTCACAGCCGCAGCTCGGATTGCCCTGTATGTGTCGCGGGGTCCGGAGCCGCAGACCGGGCCGCTGATCGACTGGTTACTTGCGACCGGCAAGGAAGTCCTGCTCCCGATCCTGTACGCCGACAACGACCTCGGCTGGGGTATCGCACCAGGCGCAGCCGACCTGGTTCCTGGCCGGCTCGGACTGTCGGAACCACCAGTCGACCTCGGACCCGACGCCATCAGCACCGCGGACCTGGTGATCTGCCCGGCGCTCGCGGTCGACCGGTACGGCGTACGGCTGGGTCGTGGCGGCGGGTCCTACGACAGAGCCCTGGCCCGCCTCTCCCCTGGTACGCCGATCTGGGCGATCGTCTACGACACCGAGATCCTCGACGAGGTCCCGGCCGACCCCCACGACCACCCGGTCCAGGCAGCCCTCACTCCTACGCGACTGATCAGGCTTACCGCTCGGGCTTGGTGATCGTCAGAGTGTGTTCGCGTTTGGCCTCGACCGCGCCCTTGGAGAAGGCCCAGGGCAGGGTTTCTCCCTTCAGCCACAGGTCTGTCTGATCGGTGTAGTTCGAGGTGAACGCGTGCCCGGAGACGCCGGTCAGGTTGATCCAGCGGGACTTGTCGAAGTCGGACAGGTCGACGACCATCCGCATCGACGGCGTGGCGGTAACGGTGTAGTCCTCAGACGCGTCCCAGGCGGTCGCGTCGACCGTGGACGAGCCGCCGCCCAACTCGTACGGGCCGCGGTTGAACAACCGGTCCACCAGGCCGATGCCGGACTTGCCCAGCGTCTGGTTCGTCAGGGTCAGCTTGTGCAGCCGGCCCCACTGCCAGTTCGCGGGCTCCCGGGCCATCTTCGTGGTGATCTCGGCCCGCCCCTCCACCAGCGCCTCGCGCAGGATGTCGTCGCGACTCTCCCGTTGCGGCGTCCGCAGGTCGTCCCACCACGAACTGTTCGGCTGCACCAGCAGGTTGCGGATCACCTCGAACCAGCGCGAGCCGCCGTCCGGCCAGACCGACTCCGGCATCTGGTCGTGGAAGGTGAGCGCGAGCAGGTTGCGCCAGACGATGTTGAAGTACGCCGCCGGCGCGGAGTCGGCCGGCTGGGTGAAGTCCCAGCCGCGGAGCGTGTCCTGGCCCTGCTTGTCGAAGTCGTCGTTGATCCCGATCCGGAGCAGGTACGGCACCAGCGTCTCGGCGTTGCGGTTCTTGGTGTCCAGCTGGATCGACGCCATCGCGTTCGCGTCCAGCTTGCCGGCCTTCCGGATCCGGTCGAGGATCTGCTGAGATCGATACCCGTAGTCCCAGTCGTTGGAAAGCGTGTACTTGTACGACTTCGGTACGACGGCCTGGTTCGCCGTCACGATGATCCCGTCGGCCGGGTCGTACTCGGTCGGCATCGCCTGGAACGGGATGAACCCGGCCCACTCGTACTTCGGGTCCCAGCCGGGCACGGGCCAGTCTCCGGTGCCGGCGCCGGCCCGGCGGATCGGCACCTTGCCAGGAGCCTGGTAGCCGATGTGCCCCTCGCGATCGGCGTACACCAGGTTCTGCGAGGGGACCTCGAACAGGGTCGCCGCGGAGCGGAACGCCTTCCAGGTCTGGGCCCGGTCGATCGCGAAGATCGCGTCCGCTGTCCGGCCCGGAGTGAGGGCGGTCCAGCGCAGCGCGATGCCGTACGGCTCGGTGCTCTTGCCCTTCGCGGCGAGCTCGCCGGCCTCCTTGGCGTCGTCGTCGGTGTCGGAGATGAGCGGACCGTGCCGGGTCGACCGGACGGTGATCTTCTCCTCCTCGTCCTGACCGGCCACCTTGAAGGTCTCGGTCCGGGTGGTCAGCGGCTCGACCTTGCCGTTGTAGAGCACGCCGTCGCCGGTCAACCGCTCCAGGTAGAGGTCCATCACGTCGGGATTGAGGTTGGTGAAGCCCCAGGAGATCGAGCTGTTGTGACCGATCACCACGCCCGGCAGACCGGAGAAGCTGAAGCCGGACACGTCGTACGGGCACTGCGGGCTGAACTTGTTGCAGTGCAGCCCGACCTGGGTCCAGATGCCGGGCATCGTCGCGCCGAGGTGCGGGTCGTTCGCCAGCAGCGGTTTGCCGGTGGTGGTGTGCTCACCGGACACCACCCACGAGTTGGAGCCGATCCCGTCGCCGCGGCCGAGCAGTTGCGGCAGTCCCTTGATCACCTTGTCGACGCTGTCGAGGGACTTCAGCAGGTCCTTCGTCAACATCCCGCGATTGGCTTCGGTCTCCACCGGGGGCGTCGGGCTGAAGGCGCCGTCCTGGTCCAACGACGCGTTGGCGATGATCGGCTCGTTCCGGTCGTACGGATATGCCGGGTAGAGCGAGTTGATGTTGGCCGCGCTGGTGGTCGCGGCCAGTTTGGTCCGGGTGATCTCCTCGTCCAGATTGCCGCCGAGGTCCCACGCCATCGCCTTGAGCCAGGCCAACGAGTCGGCGGCGGTCCACGGCTCCGGGATGTAGTCCGTGCCCTTCAGCGACAGTACGGCGTACTCGAGGCTGAGGCCGGAGCCCGAGTGGGTGTCGAGGTAGGCGTTGACGCCGCGGGCGTAGTCGTCCAGGTACTGCCGGGTGGACGGGCTGAGCAGACCCAGCTCCTCCTCGGCGACCCGGCGCCAGCCGAGCGTGCGGACGAACTTGTCCGTCTCCAGCGCGTCCTTGCCGAACAGCTCCGCGAGCCGCCCGGAGGTGACGTGGCGGCGGAAGTCCATCTCGAAGAACCGGTCCTGCGCGGCGACATAGCCCTGCGCGGCGAACAGGTCGGCCGGCTTGTCCGCGTAGATCTGGGGGATGCCGTTCGCGTCGCGGACCACCTCCACGTCCCCGTCGAGACCCGCTAGCTCCACGGTCCCGTCGTACGTGGGGAAGCTGTGACGGACGACGAAGATGCCGGTACCGGCCACCACCAGAAGCAAGGTGGCGAGCACGATTCCGCTGACTACGGTGACTCGAAGCAGGCGACGCACGGACCAACCGTAGAGAATGCCGCCTCGCACCCCAAATGCAGATCCAGGCCGGACTCACATCCGCAGGGGCGTCCACGTTCTATGCACATGAACAGTGAGCTCGAGTACCTGCCCGTGCCGGCCGCCGATCTGGACCGGATCCGCTGCAACGGCCATGACGACTACGGCAACCGGTTGCTGCCGC
The DNA here is from genome assembly GCF_035687465.1 of Kribbella sp. Taxonomy (NCBI): domain Bacteria; kingdom Bacillati; phylum Actinomycetota; class Actinomycetes; order Propionibacteriales; family Kribbellaceae; genus Kribbella; species Kribbella sp. The sequence goes on along the minus strand of NZ_DASRXP010000659.1, from coordinate 1,337 downwards.
AGATATCTGGGGACGGCGCTCCCCTGCGCTGCTGCCTGCGGCTGTCCGTCGCCGGTGAGGAGATCTCACTGATCGCACATCGGCCATCACCCCTCGGAGGCGCATATGCCGAGGTGGGGCCCGTGTTCATCCATGTCGGGGAGTGCCCGGGCTACGCGGGCGACGGCTTCCCATCGGACTTCCTCGAGCGGCATGCGGTGCTGCGTCCGTACGACGAGGCCGGGCTGATGCTGGACGGCGTACTGGTTGAGCCGGGGACCAGCGAGGGCGAGTTGAAGCGGCTCTTCGACGATCCGGCCGTGGCACTCGTGCACGTTCGCAACGTGGTCGCGGGGTGCTGGAACTTCTCTGTCCGGCGGCGCACGGCTTAACGCAAGGTTTACCCGGGAGAGTCGGGCTGGGGTCCCGCGCCGGGTGCGGCCAACTGGTAGACCTCGATCGCGCCGGCGCTGTAGCGGTGGTAGGCGAGCCGCTTGACCAGGGCCGACGGCCGGTCGAGGTTGGTGTCGAAGACGAGCCAGCGGACGTTGTACCTGGTCCGGAGGAGGTCCAGCTCCTCGCTGGTCGGATTCTTGAAGGCCCGGTCGTTCGCTGCGAGCAGCCGCTGGTCCCAGAAGGGTCCGTTGACCGCGGCGTCCCCGTCCTTGCGGCTCTGCGCGGTCGGGGTGTAAGCCCAGCCTTCCACCAGCACCCGGCGTTCGGCGTACCCGGAGAGCCAGAAGTTGCGGGCGTCGCACTTCCTCTCGGCGTACACGGGGGTGCAGTGCGAGTTGGTGGCGAGCCGGTCGGAGACTGCCGAGTGGTCCCTGATGTAGCGGGCGGCCTCGGCCCCTCCGGTCGGGATCTGCCGTCTGGGGTGCCTGCACTCGGGGCGCTCGGGGCCGGACACGCAGACCGTGTCGGCAAGGGTGGTCACCACTGTCTCAGGGATCCACACCGCGCTGACACCGAACACGACCAGTACTCCGAGTCCGGCGGCCAAGGCGCGCTCGCGGGTGTTCCGCAGGATCAGTGCGGCGACTGCTGCCACGACAAAGACGGCCAGCCAGGGCCAGATCACCTGGAGGCTGACCGCGAGTACGCCGTCCTTGTTGTTCGGTCTGTTGGGCGTCAGGGCGCTGATGATCTTTGCCAGCAGCATGCCTGCCGCCAGTGCGATGGCGAGACGGGGAACCAGGACGCGGAGGCGAACCTTGTCGAGCAGGATGGTCAGGCCCCAGGCAGAGGCCGCTATGGCTACGGGGAAGGCTGCGCGGACGAAGTAGAGCTGGCTGAAGCCGGGGTGCCTGAACAGGACGCCCGCTGCCAGGCCGGCGATGAGGAAGCCGGTCAGGAAG